>JASHXJ010000233.1 GCA_030043595.1 Trebonia sp. | reverse complement strand
GATCGAGGGCATCACGGGCTCGATGCGCGGGCTCAGGATGCGCCCGTCCCCGCGCAAGCTGGGCGCGATCGGCTGGGACATGCTCCCGGTCTACGAGGTGCAGCAGCCGCTCGACGACATCGAGTCGATCTGGGACTACGCCAGTGAGTACCGGTTCCTGCGGGCGCGCACCGACCGCCGGCCGAAGATCGGGATGCCCGGCCCGTACGGCATAACGACCGAGCTGGACTTCAGCCCTGTCTACCGCAACCGCCGCGACTGCGCCGAGGCGCTCGTGCCTGCCATCCGCCAGGACATCCTCAACCTGGTGGCGGCCGGCTGCGACTACATCCAGATCGAGGAGCCGCTGACGCCCTCGCACGCGACCGAGGACCGGACGCCGGAAAACCTGGTCGAGGTCATCAACAAGGTCGTCGACGGGATCAGCGGGTGCACGTTCGTGGTGCACATCTGCTTCGGTTCGTTCCGGCGGCTGCCGTACGCCAAGCGCACCTACCGCTGGCTGTTCCCAGCGCTGCTGGACGCCCACGTGCACGGGTTCAGCCTGGAGTTCGGCGCCAGGGAGATGGCCGAGATCGACATTGTTGGCGAGTGGGACCGCGATCGCATCCTGTCGGCCGGGCTGATCGACATCAAGACGCATTACTCGGAAACGCCGGACGACATTATCGAGCGCGTCCGCACCTGCCTGGAATACCGCGATCCGGAGCACCTCGAGATCTCGACCGATTGCGGACTGCGCCGGGTACCCCGCTATCTCGCGATCAGCAAGATGTCGGCGGCCGCCGAGGCCGCTCGCAGGCTACGAGAAAGCGGCTAACGGGATACGGTAGTCCCGGCCCGTTGACAGCCGTCATAAGTAAAAATCACACTGCTTTTACACGCGCGATGCAGCGCGTGCAAAACAGGAGGTTTCACGTGAGTACCACTAGCTCTAAGGCCCGTGGCTCCGCTTCCGGGCTGTTCACCCGTGTTCCGACCGACGATGTCCTGCCGCGCTGGCGGGCCTGGGTCGCCGCTCACCCGATCGGCAGCTCGCTGCTGGCCGGCGCGGTCGCCACCCAGTTCGCCACGGTCTTCGGCATCTGGTTCGGCGGCTTCGGGCTGCCCCAGCTGAACTGGCCGGAGGCCAACGGCGAACTCATCCTTGGCATTCCCGTCTTCACCCACCCGGTGGCGGCGGGAACCTACTTCGCCGGCGAGATTTCCCACTTCACCGACGGAGTCTTTTTCGCGCTGCTCTTCGCTTTGCTCTTCCACCCCTTCGTCCCGCTGCGCAACACCATTCTCGGTAATCTCATCAAGGCGATTCTCTTCGGTACAGTGCTGGCGGTCATCAGCGCCGCCTGGTTCGTGCCCGCGGTATACCTCCCGCACCACGCAGGGTTCCTCAGCACCAGCCTGGGCTGGAAGGTGACATTCGCCATCTTCCTCTGGCACTGGATCTACGGGTACTTCCTCGGCACCGTCTACTGCCCCGCATCCAAAGCGCCGAAGGAGCCGGTGGACCAGGCGCTCAGCTCGGCCCCCGAGGCGGAGACGATTCACGACGCGACGGCGCCCGCCGAAACCGCGGCCGCCTAACCCGGGAACGCCCTGGCCGGTCACCGCGCGTCCGCGAGGTCATCCGGCCAGGGCCGTTCCGCCGCCCGCCTCCCCCGCCTCGGCCCGGGTCTTGCGCGCCTGTGCCTCCTTGATCACCCGCTCGGCTGCGGCGCGGTCCTGCCAGCCGCGGACGTCGGTGGACTTGCCCGGCTCGAGTTCCTTGTAGATGTCGAAGAAGTGACCGATCTCAGCGGTGAGGTGCGCCGGCACGTCGGCCAGGTCCCGGACGCCGTTCATGCGCGGGTCGTGGGCGGGCACGGTAAGCACCTTGGCGTCCGGGCCGTTCTCGTCGTGCATCCAGAACACCGCGACCGGCCGCACGGTGACCAGGCAACCAGGAAACGTCGGCTCATCCAGCCAGACCAGCGCGTCCAGGGGATCGCCGTCTTCCGCAAGCGTGCCGGGGATGAAGCCGTAGTCAAGCGGGTAGCGCGTCGAGGTGAACAGCATCCGGTCCAGCCGGATCCGCCCTGTGTCGTGGTCCATCTCGTATTTGTTGCGCGATCCCTGCGGGATCTCGACGACAAGCTCAACGTCCATGACCGGCTCCTCTGGCGGCTGACGCGGATAACGCGGTCGCGGGTCAGCCTGTGGCCTACCCGCGGGACACGCCGCCCATGCTACGGATACAGGGGGTAAAGCTCGCGGCGGCGGCCAGGCATACGGTGCCCTCGTGGCGCAGGAGGCGGTCCCCGCCGACGGCAAGCACACGATTCCGCGGGTTCCGCTGTGGACGGTGCTCCGGGAGTGGGGCCGGGAATCGCGCTGGCAGCGGGAACGATCTCGCCGTAACCCGGTCAACCGCGGGGCACTGGCCCGGTTCCGCGGCCGCGCACCCGGCGCCTGCCGCCGAGCGCGGCGCCCAGGCGGCTCAGTGCCTCGTGTCCCGGCGGCGTCTGGCACCACTCGCCGGCCCGGGCGTCCAGGCCGCCGCAGCCGGGAGTGCCCGGCGGCGTGCACAGGTCCGGCGGCTTGCCCCGGTCGCCGGCAGACAGCAGCGCCATGATTGCGCGCATCCCGTCACCTCCTCGCCTCCCATCCACGATATAACGCGAATTCGGCACGCGCTCGTTGCGGATAGGTAACGGCCTGCGAATACGCCTGCTCTTCACCCAACGGTTAGCCGCAGGCAACGGTTCGTCCATTTCCTCGTCGGTCGCGGCGACAACGATGAAGCGTCGGCCGGGCTGGCGTGTCGTCGCGCCGGCGTGTCGCGCCGCCCTCGTCGTCACCTTGCGGAGGGCCAGCCGGGAAAGGTGCACGATGCCGCAGGCAAAGAACAAGAAGAGGACCGGAGCGGCGGGCCGTTCCGGCGGGTCTTCAGCGGCCAGGCCGGCCGGGGGCCTGCTGCCCGCGCAGGACGTCCCGCCCGGCCTCGCCCCGGGGGCGGGCGGCGAGCAGCCGGAGGAGGGCATCCCCGCCGGCCTCGCCC
>JASHXJ010000232.1 GCA_030043595.1 Trebonia sp. | reverse complement strand
GAGCAGGCCTCGCAGCGGCCGCCCTTCACGTTGAACGAGAACCGGCCCGGCTGGTATCCCCGGACCTTCGCCTCCGTGGTGGCGGCGAACAGCTTCCTGATGTTGTCGAAGACGCCGGTGTAGGTGGCCGGGTTGGAGCGCGGGGTCCGCCCGATCGGTCCCTGGTCGACGTGCACGACCTTGTCCAGGTGCTGCATGCCGGTGACCCGGATGTGCTTGCCCGGGACCGTGCGGGCCTGGTGGAGTTCCCTGGCAAGCGCCCGGTAAAGGATGTCGTTGATCAGCGTGGACTTGCCCGACCCCGACACGCCCGTGATCGCGATGAAGCAGCCGAGCGGGAACGCCACGTCGACGTTCTTCAGGTTGTGCTCGGCGGCGCCCTTGACGACAAGCTCGCGGCTCTTGTCCGGTGTGCGGCGCGTGCCGGGCACCGGGATCTCCCTGCGACCGGACAGGTACGCGCCGGTCAGCGAGGCCTCGCTGCTGAGCAGCTCGTCGACCGGGCCGGACACGACCACGTGGCCGCCGTGCTCGCCGGCGCCGGGGCCGATGTCCACCACCCAGTCCGCGGCGCGGATGGTGTCCTCGTCGTGCTCGACGACGATGAGCGTGTTCCCCAGATCGCGAAGTCGCAGGAGGGTTTCCAGCAGCCGGTGGTTGTCCCGCTGGTGCAGGCCGATCGAGGGCTCGTCGAGCACGTACAGCACGCCGACCAGGCCGGACCCGATCTGCGTCGCGAGCCTGATGCGCTGCGCTTCGCCGCCCGCGAGCGTCGCGGAGGCGCGGTTCAGTGACAGGTAGTCCAGTCCCACGTCCAGCAGGAAGCCCAGGCGCGCGTTGACTTCCTTGAGGATGAGGCGGGCGATCTGCAGGTCGCGCTCGGACAGGTCGAGGGTGAGCAGCATCTTGGCGAGCTCGCCGATGGGCAGCGCGCACAGGTCCGCGATCGACCTGCCGTCCACCGTCACCACCAGGCTCACCGGCTTGAGCCGCGCGCCCTTGCAGGACGGGCAGGGCACCTCGCGCATGAACCCGGCGAACTTCTCCCTGCTGGAGTCGCTGTCCGCCTCGCCGTGCCGCCGCTCGACGTAGGTGACCGCGCCTTCGAAGTTCGTGTAGTAGGAGCGCTCCCGCCCGTACCGGTTCTTGTACCGCACGTGCACCTGGGCGTCGTAGCCGTTGAGGAGCGCGTTCCTGGCTTTTGCCGGGAGTTTCCCGAAGGGCGTGTCCAAGCGGAAGCCGATCGTCTCGGCCAGTGCCTCGATCAGCCGGTCGAAGTAGTCGCTGATGTGGCCGCCCGCCCACGGCGCTATCGCGCCCTCGTTGAGCGACTTGCCGGGGTCAGGGACGATCAGCTCGGGGTCGACCTCCATGCGGGTGCCGAGGCCGGTGCAGTCCGGGCAGGCGCCCCACGGTGAGTTGAACGAGAAGGACCGCGGCTCGAGCTCGTCGAAGGACAGGTCGTCGTACAGGCAGGCGAGGTGCTCGGAGTACATCCGCTCGCGGTGCGGGTCGGTGTCGGGCAGGTCGACGAAGTCGAGGATGACCACGCCGCCGGACAGGCCGAGCGCGGTCTCGACGGAGTCGGTGAGCCTCCTGCGGGCCGTGTCCTTGACAGCGAGGCGGTCGATGATCACCTCGATGTCGTGCTTCTCGTACTTCTTCAGCGCCGGGAGGGCGCTGGTCGTCGCCTCGTCCAGGCGGATGACCGTGCCGTCGACCCTGGCCCGCGAGTAGCCCTTCGCCTGAAGTTCCTTGAGCAGCTCGCCGTACTCACCCTTGCGGCCGCGGACCACGGGAGCCAGCACCTGGAACCGCGTGCCCTCCTCGAGCTCCAGGACCCGGTCCACGATCTGCTGCGGGCTCTGCCGCGCGATCGGGCGGCCGCACAGCGGGCAGTGCGGCTTGCCGATCCGGGCGAACAGCAGCCGCAGGTAGTCGTACACCTCGGTGATCGTGCCGACGGTCGACCGGGGGTTGCGGCTCGCGGCCTTCTGGTCGATCGACACGGCGGGCGACAGCCCGTCGATGAAGTCCACGTCGGGCTTGTCCATCTGGCCAAGGAACTGGCGCGCGTACGCGGACAGCGACTCGACGTACCGCCGCTGCCCCTCGGCGAAGATCGTGTCGAAGGCGAGGCTCGACTTGCCGGAGCCGGACAGCCCGGTGAACACGATCATGGCGTCGCGCGGCAGGTCGATGGAGACATCCTTGAGGTTGTGCTCGCGTGCGCCGCGAACGACAAGCCGGTCAGCCACTGCGCGCTCTTCTCTTCGTCTACGGGTCGTGGGAGGGCCATCGTAGCGGGGGGGTCTGACATTCCGCCCCGATGCGGAACCACCAGCGTGTAAGCGCCGCGGGAGCCACCGTTATGCCCGGTCCGCAGGCTGCTCCCCCATCGGGCCAGCCGCACGTCCAGCCTACGCCACCGGACGCCGCCCGGACGTCATGTAAGCGAGGGTGGCAGTCACCCCGGCGGCCCACAGGAGGGCCGCGAGGATATAGCACGCGAGAATGGTCTTGGGAAACGGCGTATCGTCTGTCACGTAGGCCAGGTAATTGCACCCGGTGACCGCGAACCACCCAAGCAGCAGGGCGCCGGCCAGCGAGCGGTTCCGCAAGGTGAGCGCGTACCAGGCGACCAGCACGGCGACGATCAGCTCGGCAATCCAGCTCACCAGGAATGGATAAACGTGGAGTGCCGCAGCGTCCGCGTAGAAGTCGTAAAACGCCGCGCCGCGCCAGGCAGCCTCGCTCAGCACCAGTGCGCAGAAAAGCACGACAGGGAGCGCCCTGGGCGCCGTCCAGCGGCCGCGCCCGGCAGACCGTCCCACAGCGGCCAGCAGGAGTATCGCCGCCACGAGTCCTACCACGTAGCTCATCATGACGGCGAGAAAAGCCAGCGTATAGCGGCTGTTGACGCTGAACGGCTGGAAGGCAGCGATGGCGAGGACGAAGTAGGCGGCAAAGGCGACCGCGACGGACACCATCCCGAGGACGAAGCTGGCAAGTGGCTCCAGATGCTTCCTGAACCCGAGCGCCGCGAGAGCCGCGAGCACGGCGATCACGTAGCCGGCGTAGTCGAAGACGGCGTTCTTGGCCGGGAGCGGGAACGGATCTACGACATAGCCGATGATCCCGAGGACGCCGGCGACAATCCCGGCACCCAGGCCGGCGATGGCCGTCGGGGTGCTGATGGGTGACGGCTGCGCGGGCGGCGGGGACGATGGGGACGCCGGGGACGCCGGGGACGCCGGCGAAGCCTGAGACGCCGGGGACGCCGGGGACGCCGCGGGCCACGGCGAGACGGGACTGATAAGCCCGCCTGGCG
>JASHXJ010000231.1 GCA_030043595.1 Trebonia sp. | reverse complement strand
ACGGCAGAGCCGACCGGACCGGTACCTGGTACCGGAAAGCCTGCGCGACGGGCCGCGCTGGCCGCTGCTGCTGCGCGAGCTCCTCATCCCGCACGCCTGACGGACCGGATGATGGACGAGACGGTGTCCCGGTCGATTTCCCGGCTCCCGCTGGCGCCGGGAATTTACCGCTTCCGTGACGCGGCGGGCGCTGTGCTGTATATCGGCCGGGCCGCCCTGCTGCGCAGGCGTGTCGCCTCGTACTGGTCGGGCCTGCGCGATCGCGGCCATCTGGCTCGCCTTCGAGCTGGCCGGTGATATCAATAGCGAGATCGCAGCCCTTGACTGGGTGACAAGCCCGCAGCGCGTCAGTTCAATGGCGGATACCGATTTCCCTGCCAGCAGATGGTCCGGCGGAATCCTGACATCCTTCATCGCCCGCCGCGGACAGGTCCGTGAGTGGGTACAGTCCCGATGCCCGCAGTCGGACGCGACGCAGCGACTGGCAGGCACCCCGCCTGACTGGGCTGACTTCGCCCGGCGGAACGCCGAGCTGGCCGCTGCCCTCGCGGGCGCGCCGTGTCAGGGCAACGGCACCGGCTCCCCGGAGAGCGTTGACGCGTAGCGCAGCCCCGACGGCGTGGTCCACACCAGTACCCCGGGATGTGACCGGTCGAGTGCCCAGCCATAGTACGGTTCGGCCCGCCCGGCTTCGATCTCGACGGCAAGCCGGGCCAGGGTCTCCAGCACCGATTCGCCGTCGTCCTCTTCCCCGGCCGCGGAGTACGACCAGTCGTTGTAGAGGAACTCGTCCTCGTCGTCGTCCTCGTCGTAGAACAGCTCGTCGTCGTCATCCGCCTGGTCGTCTGCGCCGAACCCTGTGTCGATCATTGACGTCTTCTCCTCACTAGAAGTGAACTTACATTCCAATATACGCAGTGACACTGACAAAATGCTGCCCGTAACGGAGAACATCGCTGGCGAGCCTGCAGCCGCCTGACACGAAGACAGCGGTGAGGAAACTATCCGGGCGGCGGGGTGCGTCCAACTTAGTGACGTCACAAAGCGGGAGCGTGATGAGACAGTTCCGGAAGGCCGCGCCCTTCCTCGCGGGCATGTGCGCCGCGGCCCTCGCGGTGCCCTTGTCGGCCTGCCATGCGGGCAGCGGTCTCGCCGCGGCCACGCCCGCCGCATCCGCGACGGCCGCGACGGCACCGGGCACCGCCAGGACTATGCGCAGCACCAAGCCCGATGGTGGCCTGGGCCGCCGGACCAGGGTCCTCGCCAGGGCGCTCGCGGCTCCGGACGCCATCACGGTGGCGGAAGCCCGCGTCTGGGTGGCTAACTCACGCTACGAAGACGGCGGCGGAGGGTGGCTCACTGAATTCAGTGCCGCTACGGGCGCGCTGATCCGGGTCATCGACTCGCCCCGGTACGCGTTCACCGATCCCGAAGCTCTCGCCGCCGACGGGAACAGGCTCTGGGTGGCCGACGGGAACGGCAACGCGCTCACGGAGATCAATGCCACGACCGGCGCGCTGATCCGGGTCGTCACGGGGCGCCGGTACCAGTTCGACGATCCGGCGGCCCTGGCCGCGGCCGGCGGCGGCATCTGGGTCGCCAACGGCGGCAGCAACTCTCTTGTCGAGATCAGCGCTGGCACCGGCGCGCTGGTCCGCATCGTCTCGGCTGCCCGGTACCGGCTCAACACGACCGTCTATCCTCCCGCGATCGCTGTGGCGGGCGGCCGGATCTGGGTGCCTGACGGCAGCGGCAACGCGGTCACCGAGATCAGCGCCACGACCGGCGCGCTGATCCGGGTCATCGCCGCACGCCGGTACGAGCTGAACGCGCCCGACGCGATCGCCGCGGCCGGGAACCGCGTCTGGGTCGTGAATGTCAACAGCCCCTCGGTCACCGAGATCAGCGCGGCGACCGGCGCGCTGATCCGGGTCCTGACGTCATTCCCGAACGTGCCTTTCGCGGTCACCACTGATCGCGGCGGGGTGTGGCTGGTGACGAACCGCGGGGAGAAAGCCGTCGACGGCACTGGTCCGGACGGCTCGGTCGCTGAGCTGAGCGCCGGGTCCGGACGGCTGATCAGGGACGTATCAGGCATGCCGTTCCGGTCTGGCAACCCGGGCGGGGCGATTGCGGCAGACGGCGCCGATGTCTGGCTGACCGACACGAACTTCTACAGCCAGCGAGGCTGGGTCGCCGAGCTGAGCGCCGCCACCGGCGCTCTTGTCCGGGTCGTCACCGGCTGACGCCGGACGGCGTCATTGCCGTCACAGCACGGGCGCTAGGGCCGTCGCTGTGGCATGCTGGCGAGTCGCACATCCCGCGGGGCCTGGCGTTGGGAGTTTGAGCCGTGTCCGGAGACGTTTTGCTGCGCGCGCGTCACGGGCGCGCGGGACGCCGCCCGGCGGGTGCGCGCGTGCGCGCACTGCTCGGCGAGCTCTTCCCGCAGGCACCAGGGAACGTGCCCCGCGAGCGGTCCCAGCGCATGCTCTCCGTTGGCGTCCAGGCCGCCGCGGTGTGCGTCGCGGCCGTCGCGCTGCTGGCCCGCGTCAGCGGGATCCCCGCCTGGAATTCGATTTACGCCGAAGACTACGGAATCTACCTGGTCCAGGCACTGCAGCATCCGTGGCACGTGTTCATCCCCTACGCGGGCTACCTGCAGCTGATCCCCCGGCTCATCGCCCAGGTCGCGGCGATGGTGCCGCTCACGGCCGCCGCCGCCGTCTTCGCGGTGGCCGGGGCCTTCATCGCGGCCGGCTGCGCCCTGTTCAGCTACCACGCCAGCGCCGGGTTCATCCGGTCCCGAGGCCTGCGCGCCGTCCTGGCCGCGGCCCTGATCCTGCTGCCGATCGCTCCCCTGGAAGTCGCCGGCGACACGGTCAATTCGCCGTGGTACATGCTGGCGGCGCTGTTCTGGGCCGTGCTGTGGCGGCCCCGGACCCGGGCCGGGATGGCGGTGGCGGCGGTCGTCGCGTTCGCGGCCAGTTCGGCTGACCCGCTGGCCATCGTCTACGTGCCACTGCTGATCATGCGGGCCGTCGCGCTGCCCAGGATCCGTGAGCACGCGGTCACCGCGGGCTGGCTGGCCGGGCTGGCGGTGCAGGTACCCGCGATCCGGCAGAGTTACGTCCAGCACAGGCAGCGCGTGAGAAAGCTGGCCTCGCTGCGCAAGTCGGTCGCGTACTACTTCCACACCGTCGTGCTGCGCGCGCTGGGCTGGCACCTGTCCTGGCATCTGGTGTCCCTGGCCGGCCAGAACGGCGCGACGCTCATCGTCGGCACGTTCCTCGCCGTCGTCCTCGGCTGGGCGATGATCACCCAGGGCAGGCAGGTCAGGCTGTTCGCGGTGACAGCGGTGGTGTTCGGATTCGTGTACACGCTCGCGTGCGCGGTGATCAACGGCTACGTGGTCTACGAGACTCCCTTGCTGGGGCCAGTGGCATTCGAGCCGGGCTCCCGGTACTCGCTGGTGCCCATCGTGCTGCTCGACGCCGCCGCGATCGTCGCGGTCGACGCGTTCCTGCGCCGCCGCGGCAAGGCCGCGCCGGCCGCCGACGCGCCCGGCCAGGCCCGCTCGCACGTCCAGCCCCACCACCCGGAGCCCCACCACCCCCAGCACCCCCAGCCCCAGCCCCACCACCCCCAGCCCCAGGCGATCTTCGCAGTCGCGGCCCTGGTGGGCGTCCTGGCGATCGGCTGGGTCACCGACTACAGGTACGTGACCCAGCGCACCACAGACGGATACTGGACGCCCGTGGCGACACGGTACCTGGACGAGTGCCAGCACAGCCGGACCGGCAAGATCCGGATACCCGAGTGGGGCAAACCGCCGAAGGTGACCGTCTCCTGCTCGAACCTTCACCGGTAACTGCCCGTCTTCCGATAGCGCGCCGTCCTCCTTCCCCGGCCTTTCCCGGCGCGACACCTTCCGTTCACCTGAGCACTGTCCGCGATCGGCCGAATCGCCCCTAAGATCCTGAGACATGCAAGCACCGCGCCGGCACCGCTCGCTCGCCGAGCAGTATGAGGAGTGGATGGCACACCTGCGCCGCCAGGTCGTGAGCCGCCGGAACATCGTCAGGGGCTCTGTCGGCGACGCTGCGGGCGGCCTTGTGCTGGGCGGGGGCGCCAGACGGTCAGGCGCGGCGGTCGCGGCGGCCGTCGCCAGCACGGGGACGATCGCGGGCGGCTTCCTCGTCAACGGCCGCCACCTGTCGTTCGGCGACGATCCCAGGACGCAGATGTGGGTCGGCGGCCAGTTGTTCAACCTGAACACGTACAACGCCGTCCCGCCGCGGTCGGTGAAGGTCTGGCTGGATTACGGCACGGACCCCTCCTACGGGCACACCGTCGAGGCGGAGATCCGCGAACTGCTCACTCATGTCCCGGTGTGGGACGGCAAGCCCGGCGTACTGCGGGCCTCCCGCACGCTGAACGCCGACCAGTTCTTCGTGCACGCCCGCGTGTCCGGCCTGACCCCCGGCACCGAATACCACTACCGCTTCCGTTACGCCGCTGGCCGCGAGAGAGGCGCCACCACCGACGCCACGTTCATGACCGCCCCGGACAGCGACTACACCGAGCCGTTCACGTTCACCGCGTTCGCCGACGAGGGCATCCCTGGCCCGTCGCTCGACCGGGATCCCTCGCTGCTGCCCGAGTCGGTGTGGGGCATGTGGAACAACGGCTCGTTCGAGCCCGACGACCCCGACAACCCGATACACACCAAGACCAACACCACTAACTCGGTGATCAAGCAGATCGGCCGGGTCCGCAACCTTACCAACGGCACCCCGGCCCGGTTCAACCTGCAGGCCGGGGACCTGTGCTACGCGCAGGCCAAGGGCGACATCCAGTTCATCATCAACCCTGACGGCCCCAACGGAAGCCAGCCCGCCGATGGCAACACGCCCATGCCGCCGGAAAACAGCTCCGGCTGGGGCTACTTCGACCCGTGGATCTGGACGAGCTGGTTCCCGATGATCGAGCCGAGCGCGGCCAGGATCCCGTGGATGTTCGCCACCGGCAACCACGAGGCCGAACTGTTCTCCGCGCAGGTCGCCGCCGGCGCGCAGACCGTCGACGCGTACGGGCCCCTCGGCTACGGTGGCCTGGTCAAGCGGGTTAACCTCCCCCAGACGGGGCCGTCCGGATGCCCGTCGGTGTACAGCTTCACCTATGCCAACGTCGGGATCATCAGCCTGGACGCGAACGAGCTGTGCTGGGAGTTCCAGGGCCTGACGGGCTACAGCAACGGCGCGCAGGTCAGCTGGCTCGAGGACCGGCTGTCGGCGTGGCGACGCGACCCGCGCATCGACTTCATCATCGCCTTCTTCCACGAGTGTGCGTTCTCGACCTGCAACGGCCACAGCTCGGACGGCGGAGTCCGGTCCAAGCTCGCGCCGTTGTTCTCCCGGTACCAGGTCGATCTGGTGATACAGGGCCACAACCACGTGTACGAGCGCACCAACCCGCTCATCTACGACGCCGCGACCAACAGCGCGCGTTCGGGCAAGCAGGCGGTGGCCGTCTCGCCCGAGGAGCCCGCCGAGGTCGAGCCGGCCAAGGACGGCACCACGTACGTGGTGGCGGGCACCGCCGGCACGCCCCGCTACAGCTGGTCGGGGGCGAACGAGACGGACCGCAACTTCGCCGCGGGGCCGGGCAGCGGCACGACCGTCGTCGGGGACGCCGTGACCAAGACGGGGCCGTACGTGCGCGAGCTCGACTTCACCAGGACCTATGAGACCGTCGACTGGTCGCAGGCGCGCTACGACGACTACGGCTTCGTCGCGCTCGACGTCACCCCGGCTCCGAAGGGGACCCGGACCACGATGGTGCTCCGCTTCATCACCGAACAAGGCCGCGAACTTGACCGGGTCATCTTCTCCCGGATCGCAGGCGAGGTCCTGCCCGGCTAGGCGGGCGGCATGATGAGGCAGCTGCTCGTTGCCGTCGCGACTGCCTTGCCGGCCCCGTCGAGTATCTCCGCGCGCGAGAAAGCGACACGGCGGCCCGGCTTGACGACAGTGCCCACCGCACGCAGCGTCCCGCTGTCCCTGGTAACAGGGCGCAGGTAGCTGACGTTCAGGTCGATCGAGGTGTACAGGACGCCGGCGTCGAGCGTCGAGTGCACCGCGCACGCGGCCACCGTATCGGCCATGGTGCAGACCAGGCCACCGTGCACCACGCCGATCGGGTTGTAGGCCGACTCGTCCGGCGTTCCCTCGAAAACCACGTATCCCGGCTCGACCTCGACGGGACGGAAGCCGAACAGCGCGGCGATCGGCGCCGGCGGCAGCTTCCCGTCCTTGATGGCGCGCAAGAAGTCCAGGCCGGCCATCCTGGGCGCCGCCGCCGCGGTGATCTGCGGGTCATACCACTCGACGATCTTGGCTGACGGCGTGCCCCAGTCCTGCGCGCTAGCCGCGACGGCTGCCTGCCCGGCGTCTGTCATGACGTTCTCCTCGACGGCTCGCTGATCTGCCCGCGCATCCGGGCCTGCCACGGTATCCAGGCAGCGAGTTTGATTGTACAACCCACTAGGGGAGCTAGCGGAGCTTGACCCGGACCGGGGCGGCTGCCAGCATTCGGTGCACACCGGGTACGGATTGGGGAGGCAGTGGTGGCTACGTCCAGCTCGCGCAGGCCGGTCCTGTTCCTGCACGGCTACTGGCACGGGAGCTGGTGCTGGGCTGAGGTCCTTGAGCTGGTGACCGCGGCCGGAGTCCGCGCCCTGGCCGTCGACATGGCCGGGCACGGCCTGCGTGCCCGGCACTCGCAGGAGCTCATCCGCCACCCCGGCGACCTCGAAGTGCTCGCCACTGCTGTTTCTCCGCTGGCCAGCGTCGATCTCGACGAGGCCGGTGGACTGCTGGTCTCCCAGCTGGAAAGGCTCGGCGGCGGCGAGCCGGTGGTCGCCGTCGCGCACAGCATGGGCGGCGTGGTGCTCACCCGAGCGGCACAGCTAGCCCCGCACCTGGTCGCGCACGTGGTCTACCTGACCGCGTTCATGCCGGCCTCCGGCGTCCCTGCCATGGCTTACCCGCGGCTGCCGGAAAACGACGGCGACCTCGTGGCGGCCTCGATCGTGGCCGACCCCGCCGCCGTCGGCGCGCTGCGCGTGGATGTCAGCTCCGCCGATCCTGACTACCGGCAGCGGCTGCGCGACGCGTTCTACGGTGACCTCGACCCGGCTGCGGCGGACGCCGCGATCGCCCTGCTCACCCCGGACGCGCCCGCCGGTATCGCCCTTGGTGCCACGACCCTGACCGCCGACGGCTGGGGTTCGCTCCCGCGCAGCTACATTGTCTGCACCCGTGACATGTGCATCCGGCCAGCCCTCCAGCGCAAGTTCATCGCGGACGCCGACGCCGCCTTCCCGGAAAACCCGACCATCGCGCACACCCTTGACGCCTCCCACTCCCCGTTCCTGTCCATGCCCGGCCAGGTAGCGGATATCGTCCTCCAGCTCGCCCTGTTATCACGCGGGCCAGCTGGCTAGCTCAGCCTGTATAGTGCGCGACATCCCACAGATAGGTGCTGCTGTTGCGGTCGGCGACGGCCAGAGTAGTTCCGTCAGGTGCGAACGCCACCGAGGTAATGCCATCGCTTCCGGGGTCGGGGAGGGTGTCGGAGATCGTCTGCGTGGCGATATCCCACAGGTAGGTGCTGCCGTCATCCTCGCCGACGGCCAGCGTGGTGCCGCTTGGGCTGAACGCCACCGAATCGACGCCCCCGAATGCAGGGTCATTGAAGGTAGCGGAGATCGCCCCAGTGGTGACATCCCACAGGTAGGTGCTGCCGTTACCGTCGCCGACGGCCAGCGTGGTGCCCCCCGGGCTGAACGCCACCGAATCGACGCCCTGGCTTCCGGGGTCGGGGAGGGTGTCGGAGGTCGTCCGCGCGGCGATATCCCACAGATAGGCGTAACCGTAGTCGTCGCCGGTGGCTAGGGTGCCGTTCGACCCGAACGCCACCGCGCTAACGCCACTGCCGCTGGGATCGGTGAGGGTGTCAAGGATGCTCCTGGTGGCCACATCCCACACGTAGGTGCTGCCGTCGTAGTCGCCAACGGCCAGGGTGGTGCCGCCTGGGCTGAACGCCACCGAATCGACGCCCTCGCTGCCGGGATCGGTGAGGGTGGCAAGGATGCTCCTGGTGGCGACATCCCACACGTAGGTGCTGCCGTTTCTGTCGGCGACGGCCAGGGTGGTGCCCCCCGGGCTGAACGCCACCGCAGCAGTGCTACCCGGATCCTCAAGAATAATGGGGCGCGAGCCGCTACCTGCCGCAATAACGGGGCGCGAGCCGCTACTTGCCGTGGCTGCTGACGTGGGCTTCGGGGAGTTGCCTGGCTTCGGAGTGTTCGCCGTACTCGTCAGCACAAAGGGAATGACTCCCGCCGCGACAGCGATCGCGCACCCGAGGGCAATCGCGGGCAGCCGACGGCGCCGGAGCCAAATGGTTTTACCGGTCGCTGCTGTTGCCGCCGGGCGGGTCCCATCCGGCACATGCGCTACTACCGTGGCCGTTCGCTCCGCGAGCCCGGCATCGTCAGAGCCGTCGCGGCCTGCGCTGTCTACCCCGCTATCCGCGACCGCCACAGGCATTTCGGCTGCGCCGCGCCCGTTGCCGGGCGGACCCATCGTCACAGTGCCCGCCGGTGCAGGCAAGGCCGCTGGCTTTCCGTCTCCTCCTGCCTCGGGCGAGGAAATCTCGGTCGGCACTGTGGCGAGGGGCTGCGGCTGAGCCGAAGCGGCGGTGGTGCTGCGAGGATGGTAGGACGCCACACCGAGCGCTTCGCGCAGCGCGTCGGCGAACTCCCCGCAAGACCCGTACCGATCATCCGCAGTCTTGGCCATCGCTTTCGCCAGGATCGCATCGGCGGCGCCCGGCAGGTCCGGCCGCCGCGCCGTCAGCGACGGCGGCGGGGCTGACAGGTGCGCGAGCAGCACGGCCATGCCGTGGTCCCGCTCGAACGGCGGCGTCCCGGCCAGCAGCCGGAAGGCGACGCAGGCCAGCGCGTACTCGTCGGCGCGCCCGTCCACGGCCACGCCGCTGACCTGCTCCGGCGCCGCGTAATCCGGCGTGCCCAGGAAGCCCTGCCCGGTCAGGCTCACCGACGTCATCGCGCCCTTGCTCGCCCCGAAGTCCGACAGGTACACGTGGTCGGGCCGGCCCGCCCGCGCGTCCACCAGGACGTTGCCCGGCTTGACGTCCCGGTGCACCAGCCCCGCGGCGTGCGCGGCGTCAAGGGCCGAGGCCACCGGGGAGATGAACTCCGCGGCCCGGTCCGGTGCCAGCACGCCCTCCCGCTCCAGCACCCGCCTCAGGTCACCGCCCGCCACGAATCGCATCGCGATGAACAGCACCCCGTCGGCCTCGTCCGCCTCGTACACCGGGATGATGTGCGGGTCGTCCACCACCGCCGCGGCCCGCGACTCCGCGATGAACCGCCGCCGGAACGTCGGATCCGCCGCCAGCGCCGGCGCGAGGATCTTCAGTGCGACCTGCCGCCCCAGCCGCACATCGCGCGCCCGGAACACCACGCCCATCCCGCCCGCGGCGACATGGGCCTCCAGCCGGTACCCGGCCAGCACCGAGCCCGGCCGGAACCCGGCTAGATGAGCAGGGAAATCCTCGCTCACCATCCCTCCCCCAGGCTCCGCAGCCACCCGGTCCGCACAACTCGCGTGATATGCATAGGCACGCGCCGCCAGGCCGGTTAAATTATCCGCATTGCCGCCTTTTGCCGCAACCCGGCCACATTCCGTGGCTACTTGAAATGCGCCTGTCCACAATGGTTCTTTCTTTGCCGCATTATGTTTGTCCGGCGGCATCTTCCGGGGGTCGTCATGCCTGAACCTACGCACAACATCCGGGCCGCGCTGGGCGGCCGGGAGGCGCTGCTGCGCGACGCGTGCGACCGTGCGCTGAGATACCTGGACACGCTCCCGGACCGCCCCGTAGCGCCCGGCCAGGCCGCTGCCGCGGGCCTGACCGCGCTGGACTTCGCGCTGCCGGCATCCGGCCTGCCCGCGGCCGACGTGCTCCGCATGCTGGACGAGTCCGGTTCGCCTGCCACCGTCGCCAGTGGCGGTCCGCGTTATTTCGGATTCGTCACCGGCGGCGCGCTGCCCGTGGCCCAGGCCGCCTCCTGGCTAACGGCGGCCTGGGATCAGAACGCCGCGCTCGCGGTGATGTCGCCAGTTGCCGCGCGGCTTGGTGACGTGGCCCTGCGCTGGGTTACCGAGCTGCTCGGGCTGCCGGCCGGCACGGCGGGCGGCTTCGTCACCGGCGCCACGATGGCGAACGCGACGTGCCTGGCCGCGGCAAGGGACGCGGTACTTGCCCGGCACGGCTGGGACGCGGCCGGTGCGGGTCTGGTCGGCGCACCGCCTGTGACGGTCGTGGTGGGCGCCGAGGCGCACGCGACCGTCCGGAAGGCGCTGGGCATTGTCGGCCTCGGCCGCGACCGGGCGGTGCTGCTGCCCGCCGATGGCCAGGGCCGGATCGACCCGCGCGACCTGCCGGCGATCGATGGTCCGGCGATCGTGTGCCTGCAGGCCGGGAACGTGAACACCGGTGCCAGCGACCCGTTCGTCCCGCTCATCGAGTGGGCCAGGGGGCGCGGAGCGTGGGTGCATGTCGACGGCGCGTTCGGGCTGTGGGCTGCGGCCTCGCCCGGTGTGGCTGACCAGGTCGCCGGGGTGGCGGACGCGGATTCCTGGGCGACCGACTGCCACAAGTGGCTGAACACCACGTACGACTGCGGTATCGCCCTGGTCCGCGAGCGCGCCGCGCTGACCGCGGCGATGGAGGCGGCCGCCTCCTACCTGACCGGCGAGGCCAGCGAGGCGATGCACCTGACGCCGCAGTCGTCGCAGCGGGCCCGGGGCGTCGAGGTATGGGCCGCGCTTGCCACCCTGGGCAGCCAAGGCGTGGCCGCGCTCGTTGACAGCTCGTGCCGCCTCGCGCGGCGTTTCGCCGCGGGGCTGCGGGCAGCAGGGTTCGAGGTGCTCAACGACGTGGTGCTCAACCAGGTTCTGGTGTCGTTCGGTCCGGCGGAACGGACCGATGCCGTGATCGCCGGGGTGCAAGAGGAGGGCACCTGCTGGTGCGGGCCGACCACCTGGCACGGAATCCGGGCCATGCGCATCAGCGTCAGCGGATGGAGCACGACCGACGACGACATTGACGCGAGCATCGCCGCGGTGCGCGCCTGCGCGGCACGGCTCGGCGGGTAACGGGGCTCAGTCGGTGCCGGACTCCATCGCCGCGAGGTCGAGCAGTTCCTCGTCGCCGGGGACCTCGCCGCGCAACCGGACCTCGCCGCGGGCCGCGATCGCCTTGGCGCCGCCCTCAGGCATCGCGCCGATCAGCCCGGTCGAGGCCGCCTGCTCCGCGCCGATCAGCACTGGCTGCTGGCTGCCGACCATGCCGAGCCTGGCGTACTGCTCGAGCTTGGCACGGGAATCGGCGATGTCCAGGTTGCGCATGGTCAGCTGGCCGATCCGGTCCACCGGGCCGAAGGCCGCGTCCTCGGTCCGTTCCATCGACAGCTTGTCGGGGTGGTAGCTGAACGCAGGGCCGGTCGTATCCAGGATCGAGTAGTCCTCACCGCGCCGCAGCCGGAAGGTCACCTCGCCGCTGACCGCCATGCCGACCCACCGTTGCAGCGACTCGCGCAGCATCAGCGCCTGCGGGTCAAGCCAGCGCCCCTCGTACAGCAGCCTGCCCAGCCGCCGGCCCTCGTTGTGGTAGCTGGCCAGGGTGTCCTCATTGTGGATCGCGTTGACCAGCCGCTCGTACGCCGCGTGCAGCAGCGCCATCCCCGGCGCCTCGTAGATGCCCCGGCTCTTGGCCTCGATGATGCGGTTCTCGATCTGGTCGGACATGCCCATGCCGTGCCGGCCGCCGATGGCGTTGGCCTCGAGCACCAGGTCGACGGCGGAGGCGAAGTCCTTGCCGTTGATCGTTACCGGCCGTCCCTGCTCGAAGCCGATCGCGACGTCCTCCGCGGGTATCTCGACATCGGGATCCCAGAACCGCACGCCCATGATCGGCTCGACGATCTCCAGGCCCGTGTCGAGGTGCTCGAGCGCCTTGGCCTCGTGGGTGGCTCCCCAGATGTTCGCGTCGGTGGAGTAGGCCTTCTCGGTGCTGTCCCGGTAGGGCAGCCCATGAGCAACCAGCCATTCGGACATCTCCTTGCGGCCGCCGAGCTCGCTGACGAAGTGGGCGTCCAGCCATGGCTTGTAGATCCGCAGCGAGGGGTTAGCGAGCAGGCCGTACCGGTAGAACCGCTCGATGTCGTTGCCCTTGAAGGTGGAGCCGTCCCCCCAGATCTGCACGTCGTCCTCGAGCATCGCGCGCACCAGCAGGGTGCCCGTGACGGCCCGCCCCAGCGGGGTGGTGTTGAAGTAGCTGCGGCCGCCGGACCGGATGTGGAACGCGCCGCAGGCCAGGGCGGCCAGCCCCTCCTCCACGAGAGCCGTCCGGCAGTCGACCAGCCGGGCGATCTCCGCGCCGTACGACGTGGCGCGCGCCGGCACCGAGGCGATGCTGGGCTCGTCGTACTGGCCGATGTCGGCGGTGTAGGTGCACGGAATCGCGCCCTTCTCCCGCATCCACGCGACCGCTACCGAGGTGTCGAGGCCGCCGGAGAAGGCGATGCCGACACGTTCGCCGGCTGGCAGGGAGGTGAGCACCTTGGACACGAGTACAAGTATATGCACATCAGTGCATAATCATGCAACGGCAGGGCGTCCGGGTCCGGGAGCCGGGCGGGGTACTGTGCCTAGCGTGCGGCTCGACAAGATCGCGATCGTCGTGCACGACTACGACGAGGCCATCGGGTTCTTCACCCGCGTCCTCGGGTTCGACCTGGTAGAGGACTCGCCGTCGCTGACCAACGACGGCCGGCCGAAACGCTGGGTCGTGGTCCGGCCGCCCGGCGCCGAGACCGGCATCCTGCTCGCCCGCGCGGACGGCGACCGGCAGGCCGCGGCCGTGGGCAGCCAGGTCGCCGGGCGCGTCGGGTTCTTCCTCTGGGTCGATGACTTCGGCGAAGCCTACGAACGCATGACGGCCGCCGGCGTCGAGTTCCTCACCGTGCCGCGCACCGAGCCCTACGGGCGCGTCGCCGTCTTCGCCGACATCTGCGGCAACCGCTGGGACCTGGTCGGTCCCGCCTGAGCTCCGCTCATCTCACATGCCGAGATGACGATGTCCGCTTAGGACCCCAAAGGGCGATTTACTGCCCTATTTTGCCCGTTTTGTCCATGCCGTTCGGGTCCTATGTCGACATCGGCCTGACCTGGGTGATCGGTGGCGCGGGGGCGCTGGCGATTATCCGAAATCGGTCAGCTGACCGATGTCTCCTGCTGC
>JASHXJ010000026.1 GCA_030043595.1 Trebonia sp. | reverse complement strand
ACGCTGACCAGCCACACTCCCCCGACCGCCGCGAGCGCGAGCACCGCGGGGTGCTGCCACTGCGAGGCGCCGTACAGGTCCCAGGGGCCGCCGAGGCCCTGGTAGGAGCGGATCCACTCGGGGATCAGCCAGCAGCTCGGAACCACGACGAGCGCGGCAGCGAACCGCGGCCACGAGACTGGCGGGCGCAGCAGCTGCCTGACCGACACCGCGAACGGCGACCACATGCCGCCGAACACGGCGCCCAGCAGCAGCAGCCCCGGCCCGATCTCCGGCGCCATCCAGTACAGCATCGCGATCAGGTACGCGGCGCCGAACCACCAGCCGCGCGCGACGGCCTCGCGGACAGAGCCCGCGCGCATGAACAGCACCATGCCGGGCACCAGCCCGAACCACGCCAGGTAGGACAGGCTGGGGTCCGGGAAGACCAGGACAGGGAGCAGCCCGCCGGCGAGGAACGACAGCCACCGCGCCGGGTACCGGAACGGCCGCACGATCGCACCGCGAATCGTCACACTCCCATTGTCGGCCAGACGGCGCGTACCGCGCCACGCGACGGCGCAAAGATGAGCCGGGCTTCGCCGAGCAGGCGGGGCGCGCGCGGCCGGGATTGCGCAGTGCCGCTAAGCTCAGCACGCTACATCGTTCGCGTGCTCCCCGCGCTCTGTGGTCAGCTGAGGCCGAGGGAAAGCTCTTGACGCACCTAACTCGCACGAACCGGCGCGCGGTTGACCGCGATCCGGTGCCCGGGTGGCGGGAGCGGGTCGCATACGCCGCCGCGCTCCTGCGCGAGCTGTTCCCCGCGCCAGCGCGTGGGCAGGAAGGGCCGCTCCGGCGGCGCCTGCTGGTGGCCGGAGGCTACCTGGCCGCGCTCGCGGCCGGAGCGCTGCTGCTGCTCGAGCGGGTGCCAGGATCTGCGTGGGCCGGCATCTATCAGGACGACTACAACACCTACCTTGTCCAGTCGCTGGAGCACCCCTGGTCGCACCTGCTCACGCCGCACAACGGGTACCTGACGATCCCCGAGCAGCTGATCGGCCAGTTCGCGGCCATGCTGCCGTTGCCGGACGCGGCCCTGTTCTTCGCCGTCACCGGTGCGGTCATCGCGTCCGCGTGCGCGCTGTTCGTATTCGCCGCCAGCGCGGGGCACATCCGCTCGCCGTGGCTGCGCGGCCTGCTCGGCCTTGCGGTCCTGCTGCTGCCCGTCGCTCCGATGGAGATCGCCGACACCGGGGTGGACACGTGCTGGTACCTGATGTTCGCGCTGTTCTGGGCGATCCTGTGGCGCCCGCGGACGCGGACCGGGATCGCCCTGGCGGCGCTGGCCGGGTTCGTCGCGGTCATCGCCAACGCGCTCGCCATCGTCTTCGCGCCGCTGCTGCTGCTGCGCGTCATCGCGCTGCCCCGGCTGCGCGAGCACGGCGTGACGATCGGCTGGGCGATCGGCGCCCTCGTGCAGGCGCCCTGGGTCTACCACACCCTCGTCGACGGGCACTCGCGGGTGTCGAAGCTGGCGACGCCCGGCCAGTCGGCCGCGTTCTACGGCCACGAAGTCGTGCTGCCCTCGCTCGGCTGGCATCTGTCCTGGTGGCTGCGCGATCACGTGGGGGTCAACACCGGCACGCTGGTCGTCGGCTGCGTCCTGGCGGTCGTCTTCGGCTGGGCCCTGGTCACGCAGCCACCGTCGTCGCGGCTCTTCATCCTGGTGGCGCTGATCGGCGGGTTCGTGCTCACGATCGCCGCGGTGACCGCGACGTGGCAGGCCACCGTGCTGCCGGTCACCCCGGCGGCCGAGCACGGCTCCCGGTACACGGTCGTGCCGATCCTGCTGCTCGACGCCGCCGCCATTGTCGCCGTGGATTACCGCATCCGCGGGATCGGCGGCGGCGGCCTGCGCGTTCGCGCCGCCCGCGGTGGCGCGAACGCGGTCGTGGCGGTCGCCGCGCTGGTCGCCGTCCTGGCCTTCGGCTGGATCGCCGACTACCGGTACGCGGGCCTGCGGGCAGACACGCCCGCCTGGGCGCCTGTCGCGGCCTCGTGGCTGCGCGCCTGCGACGGCGATCCGGGCAAGGTGCTGCGCGTGCAAGCCCAGCCAGGGATCATCTCGAGGATTCCCTGCGCCGCCATACGCCGGTAACCCCGCCCTGCATGGCCGACTGGAACGTATATCGTCTGCCTTGTGGCGGGTAGTCACAGTGAGACTGCCGCAGTGCCGGGAGCAGCAGGAAATGGAAGGTGGCGCGATGACGAGCAGCACGTATGCAAGCAGCACCGTGGGCGGTGTAGCGGTACCGGGCGTGCCAACGCAGCTGTTCATAGACGGCGAGTGGCGCGACGCGGCGGACGGCGCGACGTTCGAGGTGGTGGCTCCGGCGACCGAGGAGCACCTGGCCACGGTCGCGGCCGCCTCGGACGCCGACGTGGACGCCGCCGTGCAGGCCGCGCGCCGCCAGTCCGACGGCGGCGCGTGGTCACGGCTGACCGGCGCCGAGCGCGGCCTCCTCCTGTACCGCCTGGCCGACCTGGTCGAACGCGACCTGGAGACGATCGTCACGCTCGAGGCCCTCGACATCGGGCGGCCGGCCTACGAGCCCAGGCTGGTGGACATCCCCAACGCCATCGATGTCTTCAGGCACTTCGCCGGGTGGGCGGACAAGATCGAGGGACGGTGGGTATCCCCGCTTCCCGCGTTCGGCCGCACCCGCCAGGCGTACACCATCCGGGAGCCCGTCGGCGTGGTCGGCGCGATCACCGCCTGGAACGCGCCTACCCTGATCGCCTCGTGGAAGCTCGGGCCGGCGCTGGCGGCCGGCAACACGGTCGTGCTGAAGCCGGCCGAGGATGCCTGCCTGTCCACGCTGTACCTGGCGTCCCTGATCGCCGAGGCCGGGTTCCCGGCCGGCGCGGTCAGCGTGATTCCCGGCCTGGGCGAGACAGCCGGCGCCGCGCTCGCCAGGCACCGCGGGGTGGACAAGGTGAGCTTCACCGGCAGCCCCGAGGTCGGGCGCCAGATCGCCATCCAGGCGGCCCAGGACTTCCGGCGGGTCACGCTGGAGCTGGGCGGCAAGTCCCCGCAGATCGTGCTCGAAGACGCCGACCTGGCGTCCGTGGTGCCCGGCGTGGCCGGCGGGTTCCTGGCCAACCAGGGCGAGATCTGCGCGGCCGGCACGCGGATCTTCGCGCACCGCGCGGTCTTCGACGACGTGGTGGCGGGCATCGCCGACGCGGCCCGCGCGGTACGCGTCGGCGATCCGTTCGACGAGCAGACCACCATGGGGGCGATCATCAACCAGCGCCAGCTCGACCGGGTCCTCGGCTACATCAAGCGGGGCACCGAGGAAGGCTCGCGGCTGGTCACCGGCGGACGCCGGCCGGACCGGCCGGGCTACTTCGTCGAGCCGACCGTGTTCTCCGGTGGCGGCAACGACATCGCGATCGCCCGCGAGGAGATCTTCGGCCCGGTCGGCCTGGTGCTGCCTTACGACGACGTCGCCGACGCCGTGCGGCAGGCCAACGACACCCGCTACGGGCTGGCCGCCTACGTGTGGACCAGGGACGTTTCCCGTGCCCACGAGCTCGCCGCCGCGCTCAAGGTCGGCGCGGTCTGGGTGAACGGGCCCGGGGCCCCGGACGCGCGCCTGCCCTGGGGCGGCACCAAGATGAGCGGCGTCGGCCGCGAGCTGGGCTGGGCGGGGATCGAGGCCAACACGGAGGAGAAGACGGTGACGATCACCTTGTGAGCCGCCACCCGCTATGACCTGGCGCCGGCCTCCTCGAGCGCACGCTTGACCAGCACGCGGGCCAGGTGCTCGCGGAACGCCTTGGTCGCGTGGATGTCGGAGCCGGCCGAGGTCCCCTCGGCCGCCAGCGCCGCCGCGTCGGCGATCGACGCGCCGGACGCGAGCGCGGCCTCCGCCGCGGTCGCCCGCAGCGGGGTCGTGCCCATGTTGATCAGCGCGATCGCGTGTCCCTGCACGGCCACGCCGACGATCGCCCAGTCGATCGCCCGCTTGGTGAACTTCTGGAACGACCACGCGGCGGGCACGGCCGGCTTGGGCACCTGGATCTCGGTCAGCAGCTCGCCCGGCTCCAGGTCGGTCTCGAAGATCCCCTTGAAGAACCCCGCGGCCTGCACAGAACGCGTGCCCGACGGCCCGCGCGCCACGAACGTCGCGTCCAGCGCGAGCAGCGCGGCTGGCAGGTCGGATGCCGCGTCGCCGTGCGCCACCGAACCGCCGATCGTGCCGCGGTGCCGGATCTGCGGGTCGCCCACCCGGCCCGCCGTGTGGGCGAGCAAGGGGATCTGCGCGGCCAGGACCGGCGAGTGCTGCACGTCGTGGTGCCTGGTCAGCGCGCCGATGGCGACGTACGTCCGCTCATCGCGGATGTACGACAGCTCAGGCAGCCGCCCTAGGTCGATGAGCACCGACGGCGCGGCGAACCGCAGCTTCATCAGCGGCAGCAGCGAGTGCCCGCCGGCCAGGTACTTGGCGTCGTCGCCGTACTCGGCCGCGAGCGCGATGGCCTCGTCCGCCGACGACGCGCGCCGGTAGGTGAATGCTGGCGGGATCACGGGTTCACCCCCGACGCGGCGGACAGCGCCGCCTTCACGATGTTGTGGTAACCGGTGCAGCGGCAGATGTTGCCCTCAAGGCCGGCCCGCACCTGCTCCTCGGTGGGCGAGGGGTTCTCCCGCAGCAGGGAGACGATCGCCATGACCATCCCCGGCGTGCAGTAGCCGCACTGCAGCCCGTGCTCTTCGTGGAACGCCTTCTGCACGGGGTGCATCTCCCCCGCGTCCGACGCGAGCCCTTCGAGCGTGGTCACCGAGCGGCCGTCCGCCTGCGCGGCGAGCACGGTGCACGACTTGACCGACTCGCCGTCGAGCAGCACCGTGCAGGCGCCGCAGGACGTGGTCTCGCAGCCGATGTTGGTCGCGGTGAGGTCCGCCACGTCGCGCAGGAAGTGCACGAGCAGCGTACGGTCCTCGACGTCCGCGGTGATGTCCTTGCCGTTGACGGTCAGTTCGACCTTCACTTCGCGCTCGCCTCTCTTACGTGTCGGCGCAAACCAGCCGACTGGATAGCGGTCCACACACGTTCGGGCGTCAGGGGCATGTCGATGTGCCGCACGCCGAGGTGCGAAACGGCGTCGATGACGGCGTTCTGCACCGCCGGGGTGGCGCCGATCGTGCCGGCCTCGCCGATGCCCTTGACACCCAGCGGGTTCAGGTGGGTCGGCGTTTCGCTGGTCACCAGCTCGAAGCTGGGCAGCTCGGCCGCCGTGATCGCGCCGTAGTCAGCGAGCGTGGAGGTCAGCGGGTTGCCGTCCGCGTCGTACAGGACCTCCTCGCACAGCGCCTGCGCCGCGCCCTGCGCGATGCCGCCGTGCCGCTGGCCCTCCATCAGCACCGGGTTGAGCACCGGGCCCGCGTCGTCACAGGTGACGTGCCGCAGCAGCGTCACCTTGCCGGTCTCTGTGTCCACCTCGACCAGCGACAGCTGGGAGCCGAACGGGAACGTCGGCATCGCCTGGGTGAACCGCACGTTGGCCATCAGCGTGCCGCCCTCGGCTTCCGAGGCGACCTGCGCCCAGGTCAGCGACTTGTCGGGGTCGCCGCGCACCTGCCACAGGCCGGTGTCGGCGTCGAGCACGACGTCGGCTTCCGCGGCCTCGAACAGGGCCGCGGCCTGCCTGGCCGCCTCGTCCTTGACCTCGAGCGCGGCCTTCTGCACGGCGGAACCGCCGAGCTGCAGCGAGCGCGAGGCGTAGGTGCCGACGCCGTCCGGGATCAGGTCGGTGTCGCCGTGGATGACCTCGACCTTGTCCATCGGGATGCCGAGCTCCGCCTGCACCAGCATGGCGAACGCCGTGTGGTGGCCCTGGCCGTGCGCCGAGCTGCCGGTGTACACGGTCGCGGTGCCGTCGGAGTGCACGTCGATCTTGCAGGTCTCCCCGGCGCCCGCGTCGCCCGCGGTGACCTCGACATAGCTGGCCAGCCCGATGCCGAGCTGCCTGGCGGCGCCGGCCTCGCGGCGGCGGCGCTGCTCGGCGCGCAGCTCCTCGTACCCGGCCTTCGCCAGCACCTTGTCCAGCGCCGCCTCGTACTCGCCTGAGTCGTAGGGCGCGCCGGTCTTAGTGACGAACGGGAACTGCCCGGGCTTGATGAAGTTGAGCTTGCGCACCCGCGCCGGGTCGAGTCCCGCCTCGGCGGCGAACCAGTCCACCGCCCGCTCGATCGTCGCCGCGGCCTCCGGCCGCCCGGCGCCGCGATAGGCGGCGATCGGCGTCCCGTCGGTGACGACGACCTTGTAGTCGGCCTGCACGGCCGGGATGTCGTACACGCCCGGCGCCATCAGCACGGTCAGGCTCGGCAGGAACCCGCTCATCCGGGCGTAGGCGCCGGTGTCCTGCAGGACGTTGAGCCGGTACGCCTTGATGTGCCCGTCGCGGCTGCCGCCGATCTTGATGTGCAGTTCCTGGGCGCGGCCCTGGGTCATCGCGAGCAGGTTCTCGTTGCGGGTCTCCACCCAGCGCACCGGCCGGCCGGTGTGCTTGGCCGCCCACGCGACGATGATCGACTCCCTGTCGACGCCGATCTTGGCGCCGAACCCGCCGCCCACGTCCGGCGCGACCACCCGGATCGCGTCGGGCGGCAGCCCGATCGCGGTCAGGATCAGCCGGGAGAGCTGGGCGTTCTGCGTGCTCGCCCAGACGGTGAGCTTGCCGCCGGAGAACGCCGCGGCGGTCGACCGGCCCTCCATCGGCAGGCACGCGACCCGCTGGTTGACGATGTCGCCCTCGACGACGACCTCGCAGCCGTCGAAGATGGACTCGTCGCTGGTGTCCTGCCCGCCCTTCTGGCACACGTTCGTGCCCGCGTCGGGGAACAGCAGGCTCCCGGCGGCGAGCGCGGCCTCGATGCTCGGCACGGCGGGCAGCTGCTCGTAGTCGACGCTGACCAGTTCGGCGGCGTCCTCGCCCTGGTAGGTGCTGTCGGTCAGCACGATGGCGACCGGCTCGCCGACGAACCGCACGCGGTCGACCGCGAGCAGCGGCTCGGACCACACCCCGCCCAGCGGCAGCGGCCCCTCGACCGCGGGCGCGTCCGGGTCAAACTCCCCGGCGGGCGGCGGCGGCGGCAGGTCGGTCATGTCCGCCGCGGTCAGCACCGCGATGACGCCCGGCTGCTCGAGCGCAGCCGAGGTGTCGATACCAGTGATCAGCGCATGCGCCACCGTCGAACGCACGAACGTGGCCCGCGCCGCTCCGTCAAGCTCAGGTTCCCGCAGGTCGTCGACGTAGATGCCGCCGGCTGTCAACAGCCGTGGGTCCTCCGTCCGAATCACCCGCGTGCCCAGAATGCTCATAAAACCTCCGCTGCTACGGCCTTCGCCAGCGAACTTACACCGTTAGGGGACAGCACTTCCAGACCGCGTTGCGAAAGTCACGGGCGCCGCGTTTATGGCCGAACCACGAGGTAGATGGAGGTTTTTAGTAGTCGCATTGTTCCTACCGGAAGCCATTCAAAGCCGTTATCCCGAACGAGCAGTGGCTTCTGTCTGGAGAGACGGCCGGGTCCGTTCGGCGGAAAATGAAAGAGACTTGAATACGGACGTGGACGGTTCCGCGCGGGCTGCCCGAAGCGGCGGGCGCGCCCCGGGCGGCGGCACCCGGCCGCCCGGACGTCAACGTGAAGACTTATCCGGCCCCCGGGTCCGCTAAGTCTTCGAGTTAACGGCCGCACCGGTATGTGGGTCAGCCGGCGGAGCGGGAGCCGGCGGGGCGGCGGCGGTGGGCGGGGTCGGTGATCGACGGGGGCAGCCATCCGGCGTCGGGAGCGTTCAGCGTCACGCCAGGCGGGACGATCCGGTCGATCTGGTCGAGGATGGCGTCGTCGAGGGCGACGGTCACGCCCGCCAGCAGGTCGGTCAGCTGGTCCATGGTGCGCGGGCCGATGATCACCGACGTGACGGCGGGGTTCGCGGACGGGAAGGCCAGCGCGAGGTGGGTGAGCGAGTGGCCCGCGTCGGCGGCGAGCTTTATCAGGTCCTCCACCGCGGTGAGCTTGGCCTGGTTGCCCGGCAGCGACGGGTCGAACCGGACGGGCAGCCGGGCCGCCCGGTGCCCGGTCATGTCCACTCCTGTCTCCGCCCGGTACTTTCCGGTCAGCCAGCCTGCGCCCAGCGGGCTCCAGGTGATCACGCCCATGCCGTACCGCTGGCAGGCGGGCAGCACGGCGGTCTCCACGCCGCGCGCGAAGATCGAATACGGCGGCTGCTCGCAGCGGAACCTGACGTAGCCGCGCCGTTCCGCGACCCACTGCGCCTCGACGATCTGCTCGGCGGGGAAGGCGGACGACCCGATCGCGCGGACCTTGCCACTGCGAGTCAGGTCCGACAGCGCCGACAGCGTCTCCTCGATGTCGGTGTCCAGGTCAGGCCGGTGGATCTGGTACAGGTCGACGTAGTCGGTCTGCAGCCGCCGCAGGCTGTTTTCCACCTCGCGGACGATCCAGCGGCGGGAGTTGCCGCGGGCGTTCGGGTCGGTGCTCATCGGGAAGTTCACCTTGGTGGCGAGGACCACGTCGTCGCGCCGGCCGCGCAGCGCGGCGCCGACGATCTCCTCCGACTCGCCGCTGGAGTACGCGTCGGCCGTGTCGACGAAGTTGATGCCCGCGTCGAGCGCCGCGTGGATGATCGCGATGCACTCGCCATGGTCCGGGTTGCCCCACTGGCCGAACATCATCGCACCCAGGCAGTACGCGCTCACCTTGATCCCGGTACCGCCGAGTGTCCGCATCCGCATCCCAGTCCCGCCTTCCGCCGCGCTGTCCGCCTTGTGCGTCAATTTTCCCGTGCCCGACGGCGGTCCGGCGTCCGAGGCCTGTTAATTGACTAAGACAAGGATTACCGTTGACTTAGGCAAGCAACTGGAGGCGGCCATGAGTGCCCGCACCGATGAGGTTCCCGCGGACCACGTGGCCGCGGTGCGCGCGTTCAACCGCTTCTACACCAACGTCATCGGGCTGCTGCACGGCATGTACCTGGACATGCCGTACTCGCTCACCGAGGCG
>JASHXJ010000230.1 GCA_030043595.1 Trebonia sp. | reverse complement strand
GAACTGTGCCGGGTCAGCCCGCCGCGCAGCGGCGAGAACTACATGGCCACCGGCTCCTGGATCGGCGGCTGGATGGAGCTGCGCGACGGCGCGGCGACGATGTCGCTGGACGGGCGGAGCAGGGGGGTCCCGCTCCGGGGACTGCAGGGCGAAGCGCTGCGGACCGTCATTTACATTCAGATCTTCCCGAACGTGCTGCTGAGTCTGCACCCGGACTATGTCATGACGCACCGGCTGGTCCCCGTGGCCGCCGGCCGGACCCGGATCGAGTGCAGCTGGGCGTTCGCGCCCGAGGCGACCGCACGGGCGGAGTTCGACCCGGGGTACGCCGTCGACTTCTGGGACCTGACCAACCGCCAGGACTGGGGCGCCTGCGAGTCCGTGCAGCGCGGGCTGTCCTCGCCGCACGCCTCCCCCGGGCCGCTGGCGCCCGACGAGGACGCGGTGTACGCGTTCGTCACGACGATCGCGCGCGGCTACCTCGGCGAGCGCGTGACCGAGCGGCTGAGCGCGGGCGCCGTCTAGGCGAGCGCCGCCGGGCCGCGCCGGGTCAGCTGGCGCGCGATGATCATGCGCTGGATCTCGCTGGTGCCCTCCCAGATCCGTTCCACGCGCAGCTCGCGGAAGAAGCGCTCTGCGACGTTCTCGCGCATGTAGCCGCGGCCGCCGAAGACCTGGACGGCGCGGTCGGCTACCCGGCCGGCCATCTCCGAGCTGTAGAGCTTGGCCATCGAGCACTGGGCGTGCGCGATCTTGGTGTCCCCGCCGCCCTGCTCACCGGAAGCACGGTCGATGCCGCGGGCCGTCTCGTAGGTGAGCGATCGCGCGGCGAACAGCTCGGTCACGCTGTCGGCCAGCATCCCGGCGACCAGGCCGTGCTCGCTGATCGGGCCGCCGCCCGCGTGCCGGGTGCTGGCGAACCCGGTCATCTCGGCGACCAGGCGCTCGGCGGCGCCCAGACACCGCGCGGCGACCATCAGCCGCTCGAAGCGGAACCACTCCCGCGCGTAGGTCATCCCGTCGCCCTCGGCGCCGACCAGGTTGGCCGCGGGCACCCGGACGTCCTCGAAGGCGACGATCGGATGGTGGTGGCTGATCGTGTGCGTGTAAGCGGGGGTACGGACCACGCTGACGCCGGGACTTGGCAGGTCCACCAGGAACATCAGGTGCTCGGGCTGGACAGGAGGCAGTGTTCGTTCGGGATAAAGCTTCTTGGCCTGAAAGAAACAGTAGTCAGCGGTGTTGAAGGAGGTGACGTGCCACTTGACGCCGTTGAGCACCCATTCGCCGCCATCGCGGCGGGCAGTCGCCTCGATCGCGTCGACATCCGAGCCGGCGCGCTCCTCGGTGATCGCGTAGCACTCCTCGCGCTCGCCGCGGACCGTCGGCTTGAGGTAGCGCTCGGCCTGGTCGGCGGTGGCGACAGGCGGCAGCCACGACGGCGGGGTGGCGGCGACCCAGCCGAGCGCGTTGGTCACCCGGCCCATCTGCTCCTGGACGAGCACCTGCTGCAGCGTGCTGCACCCGCCGCCGCCGAGGTGGCTGGGCATGTTCGTGGAATGCAGGCCCAGCTCGCGGGCGCGCCTGGCGTGGGCCTTGGTTATGTCGCCGGGCAGCCCGTAAAGCTCCGCCTGCTCCTCGAACGGGATCAGCTCGTCAGCGAAGGCGCGGGCCCGCGCCTGAATGTCCAGGTCATCGCCGGACAAGCCGTACATCGCGCCGTCGCCCACCGGTGCCGCCTCTCGCGCGCTCGCGCGCCTCAAGCATTGACTGAACATTCAGTCTAAGCCTAGCATCGAAGGCGTGCCAACGACTTCTCCTCTCCCCCGCAGCGCGGACGCCGTCGTTGTCGGCGGCGGAACCGTGGGCGGCTGGGCCGCCTGGTTCCTGCGTAAGGCCGGCCTGGAGCGCGTCGTGCTCCTGGAAAAGGGGCAGCTCGGCCAGGGCGCGAGCAGCCGTGCGGCCGGCGTCGTGCGGCTCCAGGGCGGCACTCCCGAGGCCGTCCGGCTCGGCCGCTGGTCGCGCGAGTTCTACCTGCGCCAGCGGGACGAGATCGGTACCGACTCGGGGTTCACCCAGCAGGGCTACCTGCTGCCGTGCTTCAGCCCCGCCGAGGTGGCGACCGCTCGCGACCGGATCGCGATGCAGCAGGAGGTCGGCATCCCGGTCCGCTGGGCGCCGCCCGCGGAGGTGGCGGAACTCAACCCGACGATGGCGCCGGGCGCCACGCTCGGCGCGTCGTACTGCGCCGAGGACGGGTACATCGCTCCCCCGCGCAACGTGTCGGCGTACACCGCCGCGCTCGTCGCCGCCGGTGTCGCGGTCTTCGAGCAGACATCCTTCACCGGCTTCACCGGGCTCACCGGGCTCACCGGGCTCTCGCGGGGCGCCGTCGCGACCTCGCGCGGAACGGTCGACGCGGGCCTGGTGATCCTCACCGGCGGGCCGAAGCTCGCCGCCGTCGGGGCGCTGGCCGGCCTGACGATCCCGGCCGGCGGGGTACGGCACCAGGTCGCGGTCACCGAGCAGCACCCGGACTTCGCGGGCACCCCGATGGTCTTCGACGTGCCGTCCGGGCTGTACTGGCGGCCGGAGGAGGGCGGGCTGCTGTTCGGCATGAGCAATCCCGACGAGCCGCCCGGGGAGAACCGGTCCGTGGACTGGGACTACATGGCGCTGATGCGGGAGCGGCTCAGCGCGCTCGTCCCGCTCAGCGCGGGGCTCGCGCTGCGCCGGGTGTGGGCGGCGACGATCGACTACACGCCCGACCACCTGCCCATCATCGGGCCCGCTCCGGGGCTGGACCGGGTGTTCGTCGCGTCCGCCGGCGGCGCCGGGATGATGTGGGGCCCGGCGGTCGCGCGCGCCATCGCGGACGTGGCGCTCACCGGGTCGTCGCCGGTCGTCGACGTGTCCTCGCTCGGCCTCGACCGGTTCGACGAGTCCGGGCGGTCGCGGCTGCCCGCTGACCCGATAGCCCTCCCGTTCCCGGAGAAGACGCCCTGAGCCGCGGCCGTCAGGCTGGCTGCAGCTCGGACAGGATGTGCTCCCGCGTGAGGTCGTGGCCGTGCGATCCGCTCGCGTGCTGCTGGACCGCCCGAATCAGGTGATCGAGCTGGTCGCTGCGCCCGACCCGGAACTCGACGCCGCACGGGTGGCAGCTCACCATCGACCCGGCGCCGGACATCTGGGCAGGCCCGGTGAAGTCGACGACGACGCAGGGCTCGTCGCCGACCACCCAGGCGTCGTGGCCGGGCGAGACGAACTGGGCGTCGCCGGGGCCGAACTCCGCCTCGGTCCCGTCGTTCATCCGGACCCGCATCCGCCCGGAGAGCACGTACCCGGTGTGCGTCACCTCACAGGAACTCGTGCCGACGAGCGGCTTCACGTCGGCGGACCAGCGCCAGCCCGGGTTGAGCACGGCGCGGCCGATCGTCCGGTCGCCGGCACGGACCAGCTGGATCTCCCCGTGCTCGAAACTGCGCTTGTCCTCCGGTGCGTCGAGGCTCTTCGATTCGACAGGCATGGTCATGTCCTCCCTTGGCCGCGGCGTTCGCGCTGCCGTTGACAGGCATCGTGCCGCCGCCGGCGCCCGGGGCGCATGGGGGAAACCACGTATCCGTGGCGGGTCCGCGGCTACGTGACCGGGCTGGCCGCGACCTGGGGCCACGGGCCGGTGATCGCGACGAGCATGGTGCGCGACGTGGCGCCCGTCTTGTGCAGCAGGCTCTCGACGTGCTTCTCGACCGTCCGGTGCGACAGGTGCAGCCGCGCCGCGATCTCCTTGTTGGCCAGGCCAGCGGCCACGAGCTCGAGGATCCCGGTTTCGCGCGGCGTGAGCCCGAGCGCCGCCAGCCGGCCCGGCGCCGGCGGCGGCGCTACGAGCAGGTCCTGGCACCAGGCCGCCAGGCCGGCGAAGCCCTTCGCGGCGAAGTCCTCCCTGGCGGAGTCCAGCCAGCGCTGCGGCTCGCCCCAGCCGTCCGCCAGCGCCGGCGCGGCCGCCAGCAGCCGGGCCAGATGGCCGTACGTGCCGTCGATATCGGCGCTGGCGCGGGCGGCCAGCCCGGCGGCCCGGACCCGATCGCCGCCGCGGCCGGCGAGGATGGCGTCCGCGTAGCACAGCGCGCCGGTGTTGAACCGAGCCAGGGTGACGGTGCTGCGCCTGGTCTGGGCCAGCACCGCCGGTGCCCGTCCGTCGGCCACCGCGGCCAGCACCAGCGGCCACAGCGCGCGGAACATCGCGGGCTCTGCGTTGGGCAGCGTGCGCAAGATCGCGGCGGCGCGCCCGAAGGCGTCGACGGCCGCCGCCAGGTCCCTGCGGAACAGCGCGGCCATGGCCCGGCAGGCTCCCCAGGCGAAGGCGGTGAGCTGCCGGTCCGCTGGCGCCAGCGCGCTGGCCCGCCGCAGGCAGTCTTCCATGGCGGACAGTTCCTGCCGGAACCCGTGGGTCTCGGCGAGGAAAAAGAGCGCCTTCGCCTGGACGTCCGGCATGTCCAGCCGCTGCGCGGCCTCGACGGCGAGCCGGGCGTGGCGGCTCATCCCCTCGAGCTCGAAGCGGAAGTCATAGGCGGCCGCCAGCTGCAGATCGAGCACGGCGGCGGTGCTGAACGCGCCGAGCTCGGCGGCGGTGCGCCGGGCCCTGCTCAGCCGCTCGGTTCCGGCGCGCTCGAACAGCTCGATCGTGCCGAGCTCGTGCAGTGCCCGCAGCCGCCAGACCGGCAGGTCACCGGCTTCGGCGATGCTCAGCGCCTGCTCGAAGGCCGCCCGCGCCGCGCCGAGGTCACGCAGCCGGGCGATCCGGCCGGTTACCTCCAGCGCCTGGCACCGCACCTCGGCGCTCGTCCCGGCCGAGTCGAGGGCCGTGCGGGCTAGCTGGCCGGCCTGCCGCACGTCGTCGGCGGCCA
>JASHXJ010000229.1 GCA_030043595.1 Trebonia sp. | reverse complement strand
TCGAACGCCCGGGACGAGACCTCGTAGCCGCCGCGGTGGCCGGCGCGCTCGCCGGCCTGCTCGAGCGCCGACGATGCCACCTCGTCGGGCCCGAGGCAGGCCAGCGCGAGATGCCAGGCCCGGCGGTCGGCCTCGGAGTCGGGAAGGGCGCTGGCCAGCGCCCGGTGCAGGTCCCGCCGTCGGCCGGCCGGGGCGGCGCCGTAGATGGCGGACCGGGCGAGCGGGTGCCTGAACTCGACCTGGGCATCGCGCACGGTGATCAGGCCCGCGGCCTCGGCGGGAACCAGGTCAGGCAGGCCGAGGCCGAGCATCGGCATGGCGCGCGCCAGCACCGGCAGCTCGCCGCCGTCGATGGCGGCGGCGAGCGCGAGGGCGTCGCGGGTGCGCTGCGGCAGCACCCCAAGGCGGGTCAGGTAAAGACGGGCGACGCTGGTCTCGGCGGCCAGCGGGGCCTCCGGCGGCAGGCCGGCCAGCCGCTCGCGTTCCTCGCCGAGCTCGAGCAGGGCGAGCGGGTTCCCGGCGGTCTCCCGGTGCAGCCGGTCGGTCAGTTCCTGGCTCAGCGGCTCATCGCGCTGGCCGCTCAGCAGCGCCGCCGCTGACAGGCGGTCCAGCCCCTGCAGCCGCAGGACCTGCAGGTCGGCGCCGTCGAGCAGCGAAGGCTCGCCGGCCCGCACGGCCAGCACGACAGCGACCGGATCGGCGACGAGGCGGCGGAACGCGAACAGCAGGGCATCCGCGCTCGACCCGTCCAGCCAGTGCGCGTCGTCCACCAGCACGGCGACCGGCGCCTCCTCCGCGTAAGCGGCCAGCAGGCTGAGGGTCGCCGCGCCCACGGCGAAGCGGTCCGGCGTGCTGGCGGGCCGCAGCGCCAGCGCGCTTTCCAGTGCCGCGGCCTGCGGGCCGGGGATGCGGCTGAGCCAGGGCAGCGCCGGACGGAGCAGCTCGAACAAGCCGGCGAACGGGATGTGCGCCTCGGACTGCACCCCGCGAGCCCGCAGCACGCTCATTCCCGCCGCCTGCCCTTCCGCGTAGGCGAGCAGCGCCGACTTGCCGATCCCGGCCTCACCGACGACAGCGAGCACGCCGCTGCCGCCCTTGCGGGCTCCCTCCAGCAGCCGGATGAGGATCTGCTGCTCACTGTCTCGGCCGAGCAACATGTCAGTGAGTGTACGGACGCACCCGGTACGAATCCATCCCGCGCCGATCCGGACTAGGGGGCTGCCCTGAAGCGAACGCGCCGCGGCCCTGCCTACGGTGCCAGCAAGGAACTCAGCCACCTACGAGGAGGACACGATGACCACCACCACGCCGCCGGCCGGCATCGACCACGACAAGCTGATGGGCTTCGTCTTCCGGGCCGTCGATGAGGTCGGCGCGACCCTCAACACCGCGCTGGTCGTCATGGGCGACCGGCTCGGCCTCTACCAGGCGATGGCCGGCGCGGGCCCGCTGACCCCCGCCGAGCTGGCGCAGCGCACCGGTACCGCCGAGCGCTACGTGCGCGAGTGGCTCAACGCGCAGGCCGCCGGCGGGTACGTCGACTACGACCCGGACAGCGGACGGTACACCCTGCCAGCCGAGCACGCCATCGCGCTGACCGACGCGTCGAGCCCCGCCTACCTGCCCGGCTTCTTCCAGATCGCGCTCGGCTCTGTGCTCGACTCCCCGCGGATCACCGAGGTGGCGAAGACTGGCCAGGGTCTCGGGTGGCACGAGCACGGCCAGGACGTATTCGACGGCTGCGAGCGGTTCTTCCGCCCCGGCTACAACGCCAACCTCGTCACGGCCTGGCTCCCGGCCCTGGACGGAGTCGTCGCCAAGCTCCAGCGGGGCGCGACGGTGGCGGACGTCGGCTGCGGCCACGGCGCGTCCACCATCTTGATGGCGCAGGCTTTCCCCGCCTCGACGTTCGCCGGCTCCGACTACCACGAGGGCTCGATCGCGACGGCGCGCCAGCGGGCAGCCGAGGCAGGCGTCAGCGACCGGGTCCGCTTCGAGGTCGCCGGGGCCTCGGCCTACTCGGGCAGCGGATATGACCTGGTCACGATGTTCGACTGCCTGCATGACATGGGCGATCCGTTCGGCGCCGCCCGGCACGTGGCCCAGTCACTGAAGCCGGACGGCACCTGGATGATCGTCGAGCCGGCCGCCGGCGACAGGATCGAGGACAACTTCAACCCGGTCGGCCGGGCCTTCTACAGCTTCTCGACCCTGCTCTGCACTCCCGCGTCGCTGTCTCAGGACGTCGGGCTCGCGCTCGGCGCCCAGGCCGGCGAGGCCCGCATCCGCGACGTGGTCACCGGGGCCGGCCTGACCCGCTTCCGCCGGGTCAGCGAGACTCCCTTCAACCTCGTCTTCGAGGCCAGGCCCTAGCAGCGCGCCGATCGTGACGCGGCGGGCGCCCGGCTAGACCGGCCCGGTACGCTCAGGGGCATGTCAGCTGCCGACGGCCCTCGGGTGGCAGCGCCCGCCGCGCCCGTTCCGGACCCGCGGCACCGCGTCACTCACGGCGACCCGGCTCGCCCGCGGCGCCCGGCCGGCCAGGCCCGCTGGGCCTGGCCGGCCGGGTACACGGCAGCGGCCATCCTGCTGTTCCTGTGCTACCTGCGGGTATCCGGCACGCAGCCGGTCACCTCCGACGGGGCCTCGATCGCCCTGCAGGCCTGGGACATCCTGCACGGCAACATCCTGCTCAAGGGCTGGATGCTCGCCGACGTCACGTTCTACACGACCGAGATCCCCGAGTACATGCTCGTGGAACTGCTGCGCGGACTCGGCCCGAACGACGTGCACGTGGCCGCGGCGCTCACCTACACGCTGCTGGTGGTGCTGGCCAGCCTGCTGGCCAAGGGGAACAAGACCGGCAGGGAAGGCCTGGTCCGCGTGCTGATCGCGGCCGGGATCATGATCGCGCCCGAGGTCGGCCCCGGCGCGTTCCTGCTGCTGCTGTCCCCGGATCACACGGGGACAGGGGTGCCGCTGCTGCTGGTCTTCCTGCTGCTCGACCGGGCGCCGCGGCGGCCGTGGGTGCCGGTGGCCGCGGGGCTGATGCTGGCCTGGGCGCTGGTCGGCGACCAGCTCGCGGCGACGATCGGCGTGCTTCCGATCGTGATCGTCTGCGCCGTGCGGGCGTACCGCGGCATCGTGGTTCGCCGCGGGCCGGCCAGGCAGTACTGGTTCGAGTTCGCGCTCGCGGCGGCCGCCATCGTCTCGGTCGGCGTGGCCGCTGCGGTCGTGAAGCTCATCAGGGACCTCGGCGGGTACGTGGTGGCCCCGCTGGACACCACGTTCTCGCCCAGCGCGGAATGGCCCGCGCATATCGCCCTTGCCGCCGAAGGCGTGCTCGGCCTGTACGGGGCCGATGTCACCGAGCGGCCGCTCAGCCTCGTCACGGCGCTCGCCCTGGTCCACCTCGCCGGCCTGGCGCTGGCGGTGTGGGCGTTCGGCCGTGCGGTCCGGACGTTCTTCGCCTGCGACGACCTGATCGCCGCGATCCTCGCCGTGGCCATCGTCCTCAACCTGGCCGCCTACGTGTTCAGCCTGCTGCCGAACACCTACTGGGACAACCGCGAGATCGCGAGCGTGCTGCCGTTCGGGGCGGTCCTCGCGGGCCGCCTGCTCGCGGACAGGCTGACCGCGGCCAGGCTGCTGCCCGCGCTGGCGGTGGCCGGGTGCCTGTACCTGATCACGCTCGGCTACGGTGTCACGAGGCCGCAGGCGCCGGCCCACGATCAGGCGCTGGCCGGCTGGCTCAGCGCGCATCACCTCAGCACCGGCCTGGGCAGTTACGCCGAGGGCAACAGCGTCCGGCTGGACAGCCACGGCGCCATCCTGCTGCTGGCCCCGGCGTGGCGCCCGCACTCCGTCGTGGTCGGCGCGCACGAGGTGCAGACCTCCGACTTCGACCCCAGCCGGCACGACGCGAACTTCGTCGTCACCACGACGCAGGACGGCCCGGCGTTCTACATCCCGCCCGCATGGATCGTCAGCGTGTTCGGGCAGCCCGCGCACACCTACCACTACGGCGTGTGGACGATCATGACCTGGAACAAGAACCTGCTGGACTCGGTGCACTGACTGCGCGCGCCTGCCGACCGGACAAACCGC
>JASHXJ010000228.1 GCA_030043595.1 Trebonia sp. | reverse complement strand
GTCGGCCGTCTGGATGCGGGCGCAGGAGTTCGGGCAGCCGTTGACGTTGATCGTCACCGGCTCGGTGAAGTCCGGCAGCCGCCGCTCGAGCTCGGCGATCAGGCTGACGGCCCGTCCCTTGGTCTCCACGATCGCCAGCTTGCAGAACTCGATGCCCGTGCAGGCCATCATGTGCCGCCGGAAGACGCTCGGCTTTGTCTGCAGGTCGGCCGCCTCCAGTTCCGCGGTGAGCGCGGCAACGCGGTCGCCGGGGACGTCGAGGATCAGCATCTTCTGCTCGGAGGTGGTGCGCACCCGCCCGCTGCCGTACTTGTCGGCGAGCACGGCGATCGCGTGCAGCGCGTCGCCGTTCAGCCGGCCGACGCGCGGCGCGAACCCGACGTAGGACAGCCCGTCGCGCTGCGCGTGCACGCCGACGTGGTCCCGTATCCCGTCCGGCGGCGCCTGGGGGGCTGGCCCGTCGGGGAGCGCGTAACCCAGGTACTCCTTCTCGAGCACCTCGCGGAACCGCTCGGGACCCCAGTCGGCGACCAGGAACTTGATCCGCGCCCGGTGCCGCAGCCGCCGGTACCCGTAGTCGCGGAACAGCGACGCCACCGCGGCCCACACCTCGGGCACCTGCCCGGGCCTGACGAAGGTGCCGAGGCGCTTGGCGATCATCGGGTTCGTGGACAGCCCGCCGCCGACCCACAGGTCGTAGCCCGGCTCGCCGGTGGCCGGGTGCCGGACGGCCGCGAACGCGACGTCGTTGATCTCGTGGTGGGTGCACTGCGCCGCGCAGCCGCTGATCGAGGACTTGAACTTGCGCGGCAGGTTGGACAGGGCGCTTTCGCCGATGTACCGCTCGCCGATCGCTTCGATCTCCGGCGTGGCGTCGATGATCTCGTCCGCGTCGAGCCCGGCCAGCGGGCAGCCGAGGATGACGCGCGGCGTGTCGCCGCAGGCCTCCGTCGTATCGAGTCCCACGCTCTCCAGGGCTTCCCAGATCGCCGGGACGGACTCGATCTCGATCCAGTGCAGCTGGATGTTCTGCCGGTCGGTGATGTCGGCGGTGCCACGGGCGTACGCGCGCGAGATGTCACCGATGACCCGCAGCTGCTCGCTGCTCAGCTGCCCGCCGTCGATGCGGATCCGCAGCATGAAATACCGGTCGTCGAGCTCCTCGGGCTCGAGCACGGCGGTCTTGCCGCCGTCGATCCCCGGCCGGCGCTGCGTGTAGAGCCCGAACCAGCGGAACCGTCCCCGCAGGTCAGCGGGGTCGATCGAGTCGAAGCCGTACTTGGAGTAGATGTCGATGATCCGCTGGCGGACGTTCAGCCCGTCGTCGTTCTTCTTGTTTTCCTCGTTCTTGTTGAGCGGCTCGCGGTAGCCGAGCGCCCACTGTCCCTCGCCGCGGTTGCGGCGGGCGGGCGTCCTGGCCGGTGGCGGCCCCGGCGGTGCCATGCGGCGGGTCGCGGTAGCTCCTGCTCCGGTGACGGGAGACATGCGGCGGCTTCCTAACTGCGTGCGGGCGGTGAAGTCGGTCGCGGGCACGCGCCCGCGACGGCCCGCCGCGGCGGAAGAAAGAAAAAGCCGCCCGGCTGCTCGCGGTGCGCGCCCTATAAATATGGGTTTAACGGTGGGAAAAGGGCGCGATCAGCGGGCCGGGCGACAAATGGCGCTACGGACACGGAGAAAATCGACGTGCCGGCGCACGACGAGCATGGGGTCCGTAACGCTCACCTGAGCAGGATCACATATTTCCACGGCGGCTGTCCAGCGCAGGTGGCTCACGACCAGCGCAACCTCGCGCGCGGCGACCCTATTCCTGTGCGGCGGGAATTTTCTGTTGTAAATTTCCCTAGCCCTGCCGCACCCAGCTCAGCGGCGGCTCAGCCGCTGCCTGGCTGGCGTCGCGCGCCGCCAGGTGCTGGCAGTCGCACCAGGTGCCGCCCGGGCAGTCCTCGTGGTGCCGCTGACGGCATGAGACGCAGATCATGGTCTTTATTGTGCGCGCCCGCCGGGTATAACGGCGCCGAGATGGCCAGCGCGTTCCCGGAGCACCGCGCGGCCGGGATGGTCCCGCTGATGTTCCCGGACCGCGCCGCCGCCGGGCTGCTCCTGGGCGAACGGCTGGCGGCCGCGTACTTCGGCGATTGTCCCTATTATCCGGAACGGACCGTGGTGGCTGCCCTGCCCAGAGGCGGCGTCGCGGTCGGCCGGGAGGTGGCGGCGTGCCTGGACGTCCCGCTGGAGGTGCTCGTGACCAGGAAGATCGGCCATCCAGAGGAGCCCGAGCTTGGCCTTGGCGCTATCGCTGAGGGCGGCGAGCCCGTCTTCGACGAGGAGATGCTCGCCAGGACCGGCCTGCTCCCGCCCGACCTGTCCGGGGTCGTCGCGGGCGAGCGGGCCGAACTCGAGCGGCGCGTCCTCGTCTACCGCGGCGGGCGGCCCCCGCCGGACTTCGCTGACCAGTGCGTGGTCGTGGTCGACGACGGGCTGGCGACCGGGGTGACGGCGCGGGCCGCGCTGCGCGCCGTGCGCGCCCGCCGAGCCGCGCACACGGTGCTCGCCGTGCCGGTCGCCTCCGTGCAGGCGGTGGAGGCCCTGCAAGCAGAAACCGACGAGGTGGTGACCCTGGTCACACCTCGCCGGTTCCGTAGCGTGGGAGAGTGGTACGCCGAGTTCGGCCAGCTGACCGATGCCGACGTGCTGACGCTGCTCGCGGCCCCGCGATAGCGCTTGTCGCCGGCGTCACGCCGCGTTGGCGCGGCGCATCCTGCGACGGCGCTCCGCGGAGCGCTCGTCCTCGTTCAAACCGCCCCAAGTGCCGTACTTCTCGGGTCGGGCAACGGCGTAGTTGAGGCACTCAAGCCGAACCGGGCAGCTCGCGCAGACAGCCTTGGCCTTGCGCTCCCTGATCTCCCGTTCTGGCTGCCGCTCGCCGTCTGGGCCGAAGAAGAGCATCAGATCCTCGCCACGACACGCGGCAGCGTCCTGCCACCCCCAGTTAGGGCGGGGAAGCATCGCCGTCTGCCTGCGCACCTGAGACATGGATCGGTCACCTCATACAAAGTTGCTTTAGTCTTGCGTTACCCTTGCTAGTGGCTCGTTAGCACGCGAGCCCAGTACGCGGTAACT
>JASHXJ010000227.1 GCA_030043595.1 Trebonia sp. | reverse complement strand
CTGACCCCGGCCTCGAGTGCGAACTCGGCCACCTGGGCGCGCATGGTGTCCACGCTGACCACTACCCCGGACCTGACCAGTTCGGTGATCACCGGCCGCACCCGGCGCAGCTCCTCCTGCGCCGAGATCCGCTGCGCTCCCGGCCGGGTGGACTCGCCGCCAACGTCGACGATGTCGGCGCCGGCGGCGACCAGGTCCAGTCCGTGCTCGATCGCGGCGGTGGCGCCGTACCACTGGCCGCCGTCTGAGAACGAGTCGGGCGTGACGTTGACCACGCCCATCACAAGGCAGCGATCGGCGGCCGGCCGACCGGACAGGCCCGGCAGACCCGCCATCTCGCTCAGCCCTGCGCCACGGACGTCGGCGTGTGCCGCCGCATTCCCGCGCGCATCCGCCGGCTGGCCTTGCGCAGGCTAAGCTTGCGGCCGATCCGCCTGGCGTACCGCTTGACCTCTAGCTTGGGCCAGACCAGGAACGCCTCGGCCTCCAGGGCCGCCAGTGCGATCCGCGGCGCGTCCCGGCCGCCGGGGAACACGAAGAACCGTGGCTCCCAGACTGGGCAGAACTTCGCGTTGAACTTGTACAGCGACTCGATCTGGAACCAGCGGGACATGAACACGAGCAGCGACCGCCAGGCCTTGGTCACCGGGCCCGCGCCGATCCGCTCGCCGCGCTCGAGCGCAGCGCGGAACATGGCGAAGTTCAGCGACATGCGCTTGACGCCGAGCCCGGGTGCTGCCTTGATGGCTTCCACGATCAGGAAGTCGTTCAGGCCCGGCTGCGCAGTCCTGTCGCGCCGCATCAGGTCAAGCGACAGGCCGTCGGGACCCCAGGGCACGAAGTGCAGCACGGCGCGCAGCACGCCGTTCTCCTTCGCGGTCACCATCACGCAGTCTCCGTCGCCGGCACCGCCGAGACGGCCCAGCGCCATCGAGAAGCCCCGCTCGGTGTGGCTGCCCCGCCACGAGTCCGCCACCTTGACGATCCGGTCCAGCTCCGCCCGCGGGATGTCGCCCACGCGGCGGACGTCCGCGGTGTACCCGTTCTTGGCCACCCGGTTGACCATCTGCCGGACGTTGCGCATCGGGCGCCCGGAGAGGCTGAAGTCCGTCACGTTGACGATCGCCTCGTCGCCCAGCTCCAGCGCGCTCAGGTCGCCTTCCCGGCACCACACCTCGGCGCCGAGCTCGCTGCACCCCATCACCGCGGGACGCCAGGCGTGCCGCGCCGCCACCGCCAGGAACTCCGCGATGGCGCCAGGCCACGCTTCCGGGTCACCGATCGGGTCGCCCGCCGCCAGCATCACGCCGGACACGACCCGGTAGCACACGCACGCCTTGCCTGAGGGGGACCAGATCACGCTCTTGTCGTTGCGCAGCGCGAAGTAGCCGAGTGAGTCGCGGTCGCCGTGCCGCGCCAGCAAGGCCCTGATCTTGGCAGCGTCCGCCGCGGCCAGGCGCGCACGGGGCTGTGCCGGGCGCAGGAACAGGTAGACGGTGACGATGAGCGTGAACAGGCCCAGCACGCTGGTCAGCAGGTGGTACAGGTCGGCACGCGGGTCGGAGGCCCACTGGACCGGCCCGTAGACCCCGACGAGCTCGTACACGACGTCCTGCACCCGCTCGCTGATCGGGTAGTTGCCCGCCAGCGGCCCCACGGCGAGGTAGCCGAGCCCGATCGCCAGGTCCGCCGCGGCGAGCACGACGAAGACGCGCAGCGCGTTCCACCGGGTGCGCGGGTCACCGACCGCGTAGAACTCCTCGTGGAAGTACAGCAGCGCGATCAGCAAGATGGTGCCGACGACCGCCGAGTAGTAGCGCTGCCCGTGGATGAGAGCGACGAAGTGGATAACGATGTCAAACACGAGCAGGGCGACCACCGCCTGCCAGGCGCGCCGCTTGCGCCGCCGCAGCCCGTGCGAGAGCAGCAGCAGCATCAGGCCGATGATCACGTCGGCGCTGCGTGTGACATTGGTCAGCGTGCCGGGCACGAACGCGTTAACCCGGTGCAGCTTCTCGTGCAAGTCTGGCCGGAAGACCGCCAGTACGTCAGAAAGGCCGATAAGCAGGCAGACCAGCGCCGCGATGCCGGGAATCCAGGCCCGGCGCCGCCCGGCCTTGCCCGCCGGCAAACCGGCTTTGCCCTGCCGGTCCGCGGGATCGGCTGAGTCGCTCTCGGTCATCTCAAGTCTCTTGTCAGGCCCCGGACCACGGAGCAGCAGCGTACTCATGACAAGCCCACCTCGTGCCGCATCCATGATCTGCTGAAGATTTTCATACCCCCGCGGTACCATCCGCGCGCCATGCGCCTGGCGGCCAGCGCCGCCACCACACGTCCCCTAGACACGGTACCTCCAACGGCATGCGTGCGGCCTAACGAGTCCGTAAAGACAAGCCGGCCATTTAGTTAGACGCGCGCGCGGCCGCTTTCGGCGTGCGAAATCTGGAGTGGTTTCGCTTCCCGCGCAAAAAGTACTGAACCCCCGAGGAACGCCACGCGCTCACTAGTGCATACGGCCGGATGCGGCTGCCGGTTCAGTGCCGGTCAGCGGTGGCCGAACAGCAGGCTCATGGCCTCCGCGCGGGTCCGCGTCTGGTCGCGGAAGATCCCGCGGACAGCGGAGGTGACGGTCTTGGCGCCAGGCTTGCGGACACCGCGCATGGACATGCACAGGTGCTCGGCCTCAAGCACGACGATCACGCCCCTGGGCTCGAGGATGCGCATCAGCGCGTCCGCCACCTGGCAGGTCATCCGCTCCTGCACCTGGGGCCGCCGGGCGTACACGTCGACGAGCCGCGCGAGCTTGGACAGGCCGGTGATCTCGCCCTTCTCGTTCGGGATGTAGCCGATGTGCGCCTTGCCGAAGAACGGCACGAGGTGGTGCTCGCACATGCTGTACATCTCGATATCCCGCACCAGCACGATCTCGTCGTGCTCGGAGTCGAAGACGGTGGTGAGCACGTCCTCGGGCCGCTGGCGCAGCCCGGCGAACTGCTCGGCGTACATCCGGCCGACCCGGGCCGGGGTCCCCAGCAGTCCGTCCCTGTCCGGGTCCTCCCCGACGGCGAGCAGTATCTCGCGGACCGCGCGCTCGATGCGTGCCTGGTCGACAGGCGGCGGGCCTGGTTCCGCGCCCGGAACAGCGGGACCCGTATCCCGGATCAGCTCGAGTTCGTCATCAGCGCGCGCCTCAGGCGTCGACATCGCCGCCCGCAGTCCCGCTGTCGGCGCCGAACCCGAGCGGCTGCCCGTGGGCGCCGTTCGCGCCGTCAGGACCGAGCGCGGAGCTCGCCGCGAGCGCGAGCTCCTTCGGCGACAGCACCGGCGGGCGATCCGACGGCAGCCGCTTGCCGTAGCCGGTGTAGGAGCCGCGGGCCGGCCGTTTCCGCACCGGCGCGAAGATCTCGATGACCTCCTTGCGCGACACGGTCTCCTTGTCGAGCAGCCGCAGCACCAGCGCGTCGAGCACGTCACGGTACTCCACGAGCACGTCCCACGCCTCGTCGTGCGCGGACTCGATCAGCCGCCGGATCTCCTCGTCGATCGCCGACGCGATCTCCTCGGAGTAGTCGCGGCTGTGCGACATCTCCCGGCCAAGGAACGGCTCACCGTCGCCGCTGCCGAACTTCCTGGCGCCGAGCCGCTCGCTCATGCCGAACTCGGTGACCATGTTGCGGGCGACCTGGGTGGCCTTCTCGATGTCGTTGGCGGCGCCGCTCGTCGGCTCGTGGAAGATCAGCTCCTCGGCCGTGCGACCGCCGAGCAGCATGGCGAGCTGGTCCTGCATCTCGGCACGCGTGACGAGGAACTTGTCCTCGGTCGGCAGCGCCTGCGTGTAGCCCAGCGCCCGGCCGCGGGGGATGATCGTCACCTTGTGCACCGGGTCGGCGTGCGGCATCGCGTGCCCCACCAGGGCGTGCCCGCCCTCGTGGTAGGCGATCAGCTTCCGCTCCGACTCCGACAGCAGCACGCTCTTGCGCTCTGGCCCGGCCATCACGCGGTCGATGGCCTCCTCGAGCGCGGCCATGTGGATCTGCTTGCCGTTGCCGCGGGCAGTCAGCAGCGCTGCCTCGTTGATCACGTTGGCCAGGTCGGCGCCGGTGAAGCCGGGCGTCCGCCGTGCGATCACGTCCAGGTCGGCGTCGGGCGCGATCGGCTTGCCGCGCGCGTGCACCTTCAGGATGCCCCGGCGGCCCGCCAGGTCCGGCTGGGCCACGACGATCTGGCGGTCGAACCGGCCCGGCCGCAGCAGCGCCGGGTCCAGGATGTCCGGCCGGTTGGTGGCGGCGATCACGATCACGCCGCCCTTGGTGTCGAAGCCGTCGAGCTCGACCAGCATCTGGTTGAGCGTCTGCTCGCGCTCGTCGTGCCCGCCGCCTAGTCCCGCGCCGCGGTGCCTGCCGACCGCGTCGATCTCGTCGACGAACACGATCGCGGGGGCGTTCGCCTTGGCCTGCTCGAACAGGTCGCGCACCCGGGAGGCGCCGACGCCGACGAACATCTCGACGAAGTCCGAGCCGGAGATGGAGTAGAACGGCACGCCGGCCTCGCCGGCCACCGCGCGGGCCAGCAGGGTCTTGCCGGTGCCCGGCGGGCCGTACAGGAGCACGCCCTTGGGGATCTTGGCGCCGATCGCCTGGAACTTCGCCGGGTTCTGCAGGAACTCCTTGATCTCCTGCAGCTCCTCGATGGCCTCGTCGGCGCCGGCCACGTCCGCGAACGTGGTCTTCGGGGTGTCCTTGGTGATCAGCTTGGCGCGCGACTTGCCGAAATTCATCACGCGCGACCCGCCGCCTTGCATCTGGGTGAGCAGGAAGAAGAAGAACAGCGCGATGATCAGGTACGGGATGAACGTCTCAAGAATGCCGAGCAGCGCGCTCGACTTGGGGATCTGCACGTCGTAGCCGCCCGGCAGCTTTCCGGCGTCGTATTCCTTCTGCAGCAGCTGCTGCAGAGCCTGGCCCTGCCCGGTGATCCAGTCGGCCTGGTACTGCTGGCCGGTCTTCGTGGTGATCTGGATGGTCTGGTTCTTGTCGGTGAGCACGGCGGATTTCACTTTGCCCTGCTCGATGAGCTGCACGACGTACCCGGTGTCCTGCTGCTGGTAGCTGCTGCCCGAGTTCGCCCAGCCAAGCGTGATCGTGATGACCAGCACCGCAAGCAGCACCAGCAGTAGCGGTCCGCGGAAAATGCGCTTCAATTCCATTGCGAGCGACCCCCTCGGCTCAGGGCCGTTCCCTCCTGACCAGCCTCACGTCCCGCCGACCACCGGCGGCACTGCCATGCCTGCCCCGCACTGCCGGCCGGCTTTGCCGGCCGCCACAACGCATAAGGAATACCTGACGGTACATCAACGCTACCCGGCGCGAGTTGTGTTCCCCCCGTAGACTTCGGGAGCTAGCGTCCCGATGAACGGGAGGTTGCGGTACCGCTCCGCGTAGTCGAGGCCGTAGCCCACAACAAACTCGTCCGGCACGTCGAAGCCGGTGTAGGCGACATCGATGTCCATGTGCGCGGAGGACGGCTTGCGCAGCATCGCGCACACGGCCACGGACGCGGGACTGCGCGACCGCAGGTTGCCGACCAGCCACGATAGCGTGAGCCCCGAGTCGATGATGTCCTCGACGATCAGCACGTGCCGGCCGCTGATGTCCGCGTCCAGGTCCTTCAGGATGCGCACCACGCCAGACGACTTCGTGCCCGACCCGTACGACGAGACAGCCATCCAGTCCATCTCCACGGGCAGGCGCATGGCGCGGGCGAGGTCCGCCATCACCATGACCGCCCCCTTGAGCACTCCGACCAGCAGCAGTTCGCGGCCGGCGTAATCGGCGTCGATCTGCGCCGCCAGCTCAGCCGTCCTCTTGCTGAGCTGCTCGGACGTGATCAGCACCTCTTTCAGGGACGACCCCATGTCCGCAGCCTCCATGCCCCACCCCTTCTGCTGTCGCGTCAGCTCCCGTAAGGAAGCACACCTGGCCGGCCCGGCGCGCTGCCCGGACGCCGCCTGGCAGGTCGATCCAGCGCTGCCCCCGCCAGCCTGTCACCAGCTCGCACAGCCGCGCTACGTGCTCGGCGGTCAGCGCGCCGCGCGGGCAGCCCGCCGCGATGGCCGCCGAGCGCAGCACCCGGGCGCGTACGGCGGGCGGCATCCCGGCGAGGGAGGAGGCGGACAGCGGGGAGGCGCCACGGGACCGTTCGGCTGAAATGCTGTCTTGGACCATGCTGTCCAGGACCTCAGCGTCGGCGCGGAGCTGATCGGCGGTGCGGGCCAGCGCCCCCGCCACCCCGGGCCCGAGCGCGGCCTCCAGCGCGGGCAGCACGTCGAGCCGGACCCGCACCCGCGCGAACCGCCGGTCGGCGTTGTGCGGGTCCTCCCACACCCGCAGGCCGAGCGCGTCGCACG
>JASHXJ010000025.1 GCA_030043595.1 Trebonia sp. | reverse complement strand
TGGCCAGGCCGCTGATGGAGAGCCACCACCAGAAGCGGGCGTCGAGCTTGGTGAGCCCGGCGGGGTCGAGCAGCGTGATGGAGGCGACCCGCGCGGGCGCGCGTATGGCCTGGTTCAAGGCGACCCAGCCGCCCCAGGACAGCCCGACCAGGTGCGCCGGGAAGTCGCTGAGCTTGCCGAGCAGCTCATCCAGCCAGGCCGCGCAGGAGGCCGGGGGGGTGAGCGGGGCACGCAGGATGCTGGGGTTCGGGTCGCCCGGCGTGTCGACCCCGTACACCGGGCCGCCTTCGGCGAGCGCGGCGACGTGCGGGTACCAGCCCGAGGCGTTGTACCCGGCTCCCATGAGCAGCACGACCGGCGGCCCGCCAGGATGCGGCCGGTAGGCATGCACCCGCGTGGTCGTGGTCGCCGTCTCGATATCGAGCTCCTCGCAAGGCTGGGGCCAAAGCGCGAAGGCCCGCTCGTACGCGGCCATGAACTTTTCCCTGGCCGCTTCGCTTACCCACGATCCCACGTCGGCTCTGGGCGCCAGCATGGTCAGCCTCCTCGCGGCGATGCCCGCCATCTTTATGATACGACGGTATCATATAGGCGGGACGAGCGAGCGGGAAGGGATACGGTGAGCGGGTGCCGAAGCGGGTCGATCATGAGGAACGGCGGCGGCAGATCGCGGACGCGCTGCTGCGGACTGCCGCTACGCGCGGGCTGCACGCCACCGGGATGCGCGAGGTCGCGGCCGAGGCCGGCGTGTCCCTGCGGCTGGTGCAGTACTACTTCGGTACCAAGGAAGAGCTCATGCTCGCCGCCATGCAGCACCTGGCGGCTCAGTTCAGCGACCGCGCCATGGCGCGGATCAGGCGGCTCAAGGAGACAGGAAGGCCGGTTAACCCGCGCGACGTCATCGCCGCCATCCTGACCGAGGGGCTGCCCGCCGACGACGAGCGGCGCGCCTTCAGCGTCCTCTACACGGCCTACTTCGCGCTCTCACTGACCGAGCCGGCGCTGGCGATCGCGCCCCTGGCCCGGAACTCAACCGCGGTGATCGACGTGGTCGGCGCCCAGCTGCGAGCTGCCCAGGCCGCCGGCGACACGCCCGCGCACCTGGACCCGGACCTGGAGGCCCTCAGCCTGCTCGCCGTGTCCGCGGGCCTGGGCACGAGCGTCCTGGGCGGTCACTCCTCGCCCGCGCAGGCCCAGGCGGTCATCGACTACCACCTGAACCGCCTGTTCCCCGCGTCCCGGCCAGCGTTACGCCGAGTCCGCCAGCTGGCGGAACGCCGACGGAGCCGGGCCAGCGAGGCAGTTCCGGATCATCGCCGCCGCGGCTTCCGGTGTCACTGCCGAGGTGTCGATCTCCAGGTCGTAGATGCCCGGCAGGTGTACCTGCCGCTGCCAGCGCAGCACCGGCTCCGGTATCTCCCCGCCAGGACCGCTGGTCGCGTAGCGGCCTTCCCGGCCTGGCTGCCCGGCGTCGCGGCGCCGCATGATCGCCTCGATCGGGCAGCGGACGCCGACGAGCAGTGCGGGCAGACCGCGCAGCCGCCGCGCCGCGTCCGGCAGCACCCCCAGCGGGGACGAGTAGCCGTCGTGATGGCCCACGTCCACGACGACGTTCAGGCCCTGGCGGCTGTGCGCGGCCACCGAGTCGTAGAAGGCCGCGTACAGGGCAGGGATCAGCCGCTCAATGTCAGGGCGCTCGCCGCCCGGGCGCAGTCCCATCCCGGGCCGGTAGCGCGGCGGCGTCACGTGCCTGCTGAACACGTCCACTCCGAGGTTCATCCAGGGGCCATCGAATGTCTCCTGGATGACCGCGGCGATGCTGGACTTGCCCGAGCGAGGCGGCCCGTTCAGCACCACGACCCAGCCCGGGGGACCGTCTGCCGCGTGCCGTGCCGGCCCGGCGGAAGCTATGTCGGGTCCCGGCGGTGAGCAGCCGCGCGGGCCGCCGCCCGCGCCGGCAGACGGTCGAAGAACCGGCTGAGCACGTAACTCGGGACGGCGGCGATCGCGATCATGAGCAGCGCGAAGGGCGCGCACTGGCCGTAGGCCAGGTTCTGCTCGTAGCTCCAGAACTGGGTGGCCAGTGTCTGCACGCCAGTCGGCACCAGGATGAGGGTCGCCGTGAGCTCGGTGACCGCGGACAGGAAAACCAGGCAGAACGCCGCGGCCAGGCCTGGCGTGACCAGCGGCCGGGTCACCCGCCAGAACACGGCGAGCGGCCGCTGGCCGAGCGTCCTTGCGACGTCCTCGAGCCCGGCCGGCGCTTGCGCCACCGAGGCGCGGACTCCGACGAGGGCGAGCGGGAAGAACATGATCGCGTAGGCCAGGATCAGCATCGGCGCCGTCTGGTAGCCGATCCCGTCGCCGTACCGCTCGCTGAAGTACGACAACGACAGCGCGATGACCAGGCCTGGCATGGCCAGCACCAGGTAGGTGCTCCGCTCGAGCAGCCGGGCCATCCGGCTGCCGTGCCGGATGACGAGTATCGCCACCGGCAGTGCCATCAGCGTGGCCAGCGCCGCGGCGCACGCGCTGTAGACGGCCGTGTAGTACGTCGCGTCGAGCAGGGAGACTCCGGCGAACGGCTGCTGGGTGCCGGTCGCCCACCAGTACGCCGCCGACCCGACCGGCACCCCGAGCGCCAGCAGGACGAGCCCGCCGACGGTCGCCAGCGCCAGGATGGCCCACGGACCCAGGTGGTAGCGCGGGGTGACGCGCTGCGCTGTCCTGCTGACCCTGCTGACCCGGCCGCGTCCCTGGCCGGCCCACTCGGCACCGAGCACGATCAGGCCGATGACGATCAGGACGAGGGAGAGCGCGCACGCGGCGGGGACATTGAACGACAAGGAGAATTCCGTGAAGATCTCGGTCGTGAAGGTCTGGTAGCCCAGGATCTCGAACGCGCCGTACTCGGCGAGCAGGACCATCACGACAAGCAGGCAGCCGCCGAGGATGGCGACCTTCGACTGGCCGATCGTGACGCGCCAGAAGGTCTTCAGCCTGCCTGCCCCCAGGCTGCGCGCCACCTCCTCCTGGGCGGGGTCGGCGTTGCGCAGGCTGGCGGCCACCGGCAGGTACACCAGCGGGTAGACCGCCAGGGTCATCACCAGCACAGCGCCGCGGAAACCCGACACGGCGGTGCTCAGTGACGCCCAGCCGAAGGACACGACGAAATCAGGGATCGCCAGCGGCACAACGAGCAGCACCGCCCACACCCGCCGACCGGGCAGGTCGGTCCGCTCCACCAGCCATGCCGCGCCGGTCCCTATGACCGCGCACAGGGCCGTGACGACGACGCTGAGCCGGACGGTGTTCCACAGCAGCTGCGCGGTCAGCGAACGGTCGATCAGGCTGACGACCTTGCCGACGCCGGCGCCCTGGGCCTCCACCAGCAGGAACACCAGCGGCGCCGCGAGCACGGCCGCGACGAGCAGGCTGACCGGCAGCAAGGCGGAGGGGAGTCCGCGCCCGCCGCGCGGGCGGACTGCCCGCTCCGTGCCGAGAACGGGAGCCTGCGTCGTCCCGGCCGTACCGGTCACAGCAGTCCGGCCTTGGACAGCAGATCGATCGCCGTCGAGCCGTCGCCGAGTTCGGCGATGCTGATCGGGTACGGCTGAAGCTGCGCGAACGGCGTCTCCGGCGCGGCGGTCTGCACCCCGTCATCGAGCGGGTACTCGTAGCTGATCGAGTGCGCGATGATCTCCTGCCCCTGCTTCGATACCAGGAAGGCGAGGAAGGCCTGCGCCTGCGCCTGGTGCCTGGAGGACTTCAGGATGCCCGCGCCGGACACGTCGATGACGTACCCGGGATCGCGCGGGGCGAAGTAGGTGATCAGCGAGTGGACGCGGGAGGCGCCGAGCTCGGCCTTCATCCGGTACCAGTAGTACTGGTTGACCACGCCGAAGGCCACCGCGCCGCGGTTGACCTCGTCGGCGATCGTCTCGTTGTCCGGGTAGATGTGCGCCCCGGCATTGGCCTTGATGCCCTCCAGCCAGGCAGACGCCCTGGCGTCGCCGTAGGCCCGGGCCACCGCGGTGACGATCGGCTGGAAGTCGGTCTCGCCGGCCGCGAACGCCAGCTTGCCCTTGTACTTCGGGTCGGCGAGCTGGAGCACCGAGGCCGGCAGCTGCGACTTGCTGATCAGCGACGGGTTGTAGATGAGCACGCTGACCCGGGCCGACACTCCCACCCAGTCGCCCTGCGGGGAGTTGTACTGGGCCGGGGTCTTCGCCAGCGTCGACGCGTCCACGGGCGCGAGCAGCCCCTTGCCCTGCAGGTCCTCCAGGGCGGGCGAGTTCTCGGTGTAGAAGACGTCGGCGATCGGGTGCGCCTCCTCGGTCACGATCTCGTCCGCGAAGCTGTCCTCGTCGTTGTAGCGGACGTTCACCGTGATGCCGGTCTTCTGCTCGAACGCGGTGACCAGTTCCTGCGTGGTCTGCTCGTGCTGGCCGCTGTACAGCGTGATCGAGTTCGCACCCGATGACGACCCGCCCAGCGCGGTGCCGCACGCGGCGAGCGTGCTGGCGGCCAGCAGGGCCGCGACGGTCACCGACGCTCCCGTGGCCAGACGGCGGAGGCTGCGGCGGGCGGAGCCGGGGCGGGCGGTCATGGCGCGGCCTGCGGGCAGATGGCGTTGACCGCGGACTCGGCCCTGGCGACCGCCGTCTTGGCCGCGCTGCCGTTGGCGCCGCTTCCGGAGCTGAACTCCTGGTAGGCAGCCGCCAGCGCTTGCACCGCGCGCCGCAGCGCTGTGTCCCCGATCGTCAGCTGCCGCAGCGGCAGGACCTGCGCCTGCGCGTAGCCGACGGGATCGGCGTCCGGGTCCGGGCCGTCGGAAAGCACGTCGCTGACGGCCGTACAATCCTGCTGGAGAGCCGAGCCGAGGATGGCCGTGGAGCTCGCGGCCGTCGAGTTCGCGGGCTGCGACCCGCAGGCGGCGAGGACAGGGACAGCCAGCACGGCCAGCAATGGCAGCGCACGTTGATACCGGATGACCGCTCACTCCCAACTAAGGTTAGCCTTACCTAAGCGGGCCTAACCTTAGGGGAGCATACGCGATGCCGCAAGTGGTGGCTCACCCCACCCCCCGGTGAAACACCCGCCGGGGGTCCGCCGCACTCGAGGTCCGCATGGCCCGGGGGAGTCGCCACGGTCCGTTCCGGATATCTCTAAAAAACCGCCCCTGGTAACAGCGGTCCCATGGGAAACTCGGGATCATGCCGACATTCCGGCTGGCCGGGCGGCTGAGTGCGGTGGCGCTCACCACGGCCGCCCTCCTCGGGTCCGGCGCGATCGCCGCGAGCGCCGTCGCCGCGGGCGCGGCTGTCACCGTCACGCCTGACAAGGGCATCCTGCCGCCGAAGAATCCGGCACGCGACGTGAACCCGGACCCGGATTTCCTCGTCGCCGCGTCCTGCGCTGGCGGCGGGGACTCCGCCGCGTGCAACACGCTGGTGCTGCGCGCGGTCGCGCACGCCCGCCAGGTGCTGGAGAAGATGGGCGGCATGTCGTTCTCGCTGTCCGCCTACGAGAAGCTCACCCCGGAAGAGCAGCTTTTCGTTACCGCCAACCTGGAGCGTGTCGAGCGCGGGCTGCCCGCCATCGTCGTCCTTACCAGGTCGCTGGACAAGATCGCGCAGGAGGGCGCCAGCGCCGATACCGACCCGCCGCTGGCCAACGTGCCCGGCACGCTGCCCGGTGGCGGTCACTGGGTCAGCCTGGGCGGCAACTGGGCGGGCGGCTACGACAACGCGCTGGGCGCCGATTACGGGTGGATGTATGACGACCAGGGATCGGACTGGGGGCACCGCGACAATGTCCTCGGCCAGTACGTCAGTGCGTCGTCCTGCGGCGGGCAGCGCTACGAGATCGCGATGGGCGCGGGGCACGTGACCAAGGGCAAGGCCTACGGCGACAGCGAGACAGAGCTTTTCGCCGGGGTCTGCGGCCCGACCCCGACCGACGTCGTGCTGACCTGGGCCGCGGCCAGGAAGCTGCTGCACATCACGTAACCCGGTCGCCGGGGGCTGGTGACCGCAGCCGGCCCGGCAGGTCGCGCAGGCGCCGCATGGGGGACGCCAGGAAGAGCAGGCCGCAGGCGCTGGTCCCGGCGGTGAGTATCCACAGCGTTCCCCGGACTCCGAGGGTCGTGGCGAGCAGGCCGGCCAGCAGCGAGCCCGCGGGCATGGTGGCGAAGGCCGCGGTCATGACCGCCGAGCTGACACGTCCGAGCATCTGCGGCGGCACGTAAGCCTGGGTGAAGCTCCTGCCGATGATGTTGGAGGCGACCACGCCGGCGCTGGTGACCAGGCAGGAGGCGACGGCGAAGGCGATGCCGGGGCCCGCGGACGTCAGGGGCAGCAGCAGCCCGAAGGGCAGGCATCCGATGGTGGTGATCAGGGTGGCCCGGGAGGTCCCGAATCGCTGCCCGAGCGGGCGCGCGGCGAGGGCGCCGAGGACTCCGCCGATGCCGAAGGCGGCCACGACCAGTCCCACCACGGCGGCATGGAGCCCGACAGTGCGGGCGAGGAAGACGACGATGAGCGCCTCGACGCCGGTGAGGGTCAGGTTCGCCGCGGCCGCGAAGGCGGCCTGCACCCGAAGGTAGGGGTCGGTCACGACGAAGCGGAGTCCCTCGAGCGTGTCCTGGGTGAGGGATGCTCCGGAGCGGGCGGTCGCCTGGCGGCGGCGGTCGTGCGGCCGCCGCAGGGCGGCCAGGCAGGCGAAAGAGACGCCGAAGCTGACCGCGTCGGCGAGCAGCCCGGTCGCGGGGCCGGCCAGCTGAGCCAGCGTTCCGGCGAGCCCGGGTCCGCCGATCTGGGCCGCTGAGCGGCTGCCTTCGAGCTTGGCGTTCGCTTCGGTGAGGTCCGCTTCGCCGACGATGGCCGGCACCAGGACCCGGTAGGCGGTGGTGAAGAAGACCGACGCGGCGCCGGCGGTCAGCGCGACGGCGATGAGCTGGGCCACGCTCAGCACCCCGGTCCATGCCGCGATCGGGACGCTGGCGAACACGACCAGCGAGATCATGTCGCAGGTGAGCATGACCGGCCGGGCCGGCAGGCGGTCGACCCAGGCGCCGGCCGGAACGCCGACGACCAGCCAGGGCAGCCAGGTCGCGGCGGTGAGCATGGTGACGGCGAAGGTGCTGGCGTGCAGGGACTCCACGGCGACCAGCGGCAGCGCGACAAGCGTCACGGCGCTTCCCGCCTCGCTGGTGGTTTCCCCGGTCCAGAACAGGGCGAAGTCCCGCTGGCGCCACAGCCCGCCGCGCCGGCGGGCGGGCCGGCTGGTTTCCCCGGTCGCCGGCGTGGGCGGTGCGGTCACCGCCGCGGGCTGACGGCGGTATAGAAGAACACCCGCCCCACGCGCGCGTCCGCCGGCCGCTGCTCCGGCTCGTCCCACCGCCGCGTATAGCGGTCGAGGATCGCCATCATCTCGTCCTTGATCTGCGCCAGCTCCGCGGGGGTGACCCACATGGACGAACCGCCCAGGCCGCTGGCCTGCCGCCACTGCTCTGGCTGGGCTGCCAGCTGGCGCCGCCAGGCGCGCAGCCGGGCGTACTCGTGGTCAAGGAAGGCCTCGGTGGCCGCCTCGGAGGCCAGCTCGTCTTCCAGGTCCGGCCCGGGAGCGGACAGGTCCTGGTGCAGGCTGGCGGCCCGCCACGGCTTCTCCTTGCCGGCCCCTGGCACCGGCTCCAGGTAGCCGTACTTGCCGAGGATGTTCAGGTGGTAGGAGCAGCTCGCGACACTCTCGCCGGTCAGCTCGGCACAGCGGGTGGCTGTCGCCGTTCCCTCCTGGGAGACGGCGTCCAGGAGCCTCCATCGCAGCGGGTGCGCCAGGGCCCGCAGCCGGACCGCGGCTGTACCCGGCTCATCGTCAGGCATATGGTCAAGATATCCTGATCAAGGTATCTTTAGCAAGATATCTTGATGATGCCGCGCCGGCGGCCTTCACACGATCTGCACATCGCGCGCACCCGCCCTCCACCCGCGCGGGTGACGTTTGGCTGCAAGGAAACGAGCGACCAGGGGGAGTGATCCTATGACCGCCCACGTCGACGAAGCCCGGCTCGAGGAGTACATGCGCCGCATACTCGGCTACATGACCGGCTCCGCGGTGTGTTACGGAATCTGGCTGGGGGACGAACTGGGCCTGTACCGGGTGCTCGCCGAGGAGGGGCCGGCTCGCCCCGACGAGATCGCGGCCAAGGCGGGCTGCAACCCGCGGCTGGTCAGGGAGTGGCTCGACGGGCAGGCTGCCAGCGGCCTGATCAGTTATGACGCCGACGATGACAGCTATGACCTGAGCGGTGAGGCGGCCATGATCCTGGCCGACGATACCTCGCCGGTCTTCACGGCCAGGGCGATGAACGCGGTCGGCGCGTTCTACGCGGACTTCGACACGCTGACCGCCGCCTTCAGGGGCACCGGGGCGCTCGGCTGGGCCGATCACAGCCCGCGGCTGTTCGAGGGTACGGAATGGATGTTCCGCAGCGGTTACCGGCTCTACCTGCCCGACTGGATCGCCGCCCTCGACGGTGTGCAGGCCAAGCTGGCGGCTGGTGCCCGGGTCGCGGACGTCGGATGCGGGCACGGCGCGTCGGTTATCGCCATGGCGAGTGCCTTCCCGAACTCGCGGGTGTGGGGTTTCGACTTCCATCAGCCGTCGATTGCCACCGCGCGCAAACGGGCGGAGGAGGCCGGGGTGACTGCCCGGGCTACGTTCGAGGCCGCGCCCGCCAACGGCTATCCAGGCTCGTTCGATCTCATCTGCTTCTTCGACTGCCTGCACGACATGGGTGACCCGGTTGGCGCCGCCCGGTACGCCCGCGAGCATCTGGAGCCGGACGGCACCGTGCTGCTGGTGGAGCCGTTCGCGCTGGATGACCATGTGGCGAACCTCACCGCGAACCCGGTGGCTCCGCTGTTCTTCCATGCCTCGTTCGCGGTCTGCGCACCGAACTCGCTGTCCCAGCCCGTCGGGGCGGCGCTCGGCGCGCAAGCTGGGGAGGCACGGCTGCGCAAGGTTTTCGAGGAAGCCGGTTACACCCGTTTCCGCCGGGCCGCGGAAACGCCACTCAACCTGATCCTTGAGGCCAGGCCCTGATCCTTCATGTGGGGGGCAGCGGCCGGCTCCCGGGCTAGAGTTCCCGGGCTAGCGTTCCC
>JASHXJ010000226.1 GCA_030043595.1 Trebonia sp. | reverse complement strand
GCGATCCAGCGCACGCGCGGGCTCGGCCGAGGTCACCTCGAAGACGTGCCCCAGCTCTCGCCGCGCCGCCGCGAGCTCTCCCGCCGCGGCCCAGGCATAGGCTCGCGCCGTCGCGGTGTCCAGCTCTGGCGCCGCGCCGCACCGGTCCAGCGCGGCTAGTGCTGCCGGGATGTCCCCGGCCAGCGTGAGCGCGCGTGCCTGCGCCAGCGTGAGCCTGCGGTCCAGCCAGGCCGGCGGTGACCAGCCGTCACACACCTGCGCGAGCATGGCGACGGCGCCCTCGGCCCGGCCTTCGGCGAGGTAGAGCCAGGCGGCTGCCAGCGACGCTACTGCCGCGGCTGCCCTGTCGTGGCCCGTGCGCAGGCGGGCGTCAGCCCGCCGGAGCGCGGCACGCGCCCGGGCGAGCTCATGACGCTCGACGTGCACCCAGGCGAGCGCGATGTCGGCTGGCACGTTCAGCGGCGACTCCGTGCCCGCGTCGCCGTCGGGACTCTCGGGATCGGCTGCGGCGGCCTTGGTGGCCAGCTCGGCTGCGCGCACGAGCCGGCCGCACAGCGCCTCGGCAAGGGCGAGCAGGCCCAGGCAGCCCGCTCGCAATCCGGTGACCGCCTCCGGACAGGGCAGCGCGGCGGCCGCCGCGAGAGCCTTCTCCGCCTGGTCGAACTGGCCGAGCCAGAGGGCCGCTTCCCCCCGGCTCGACAGCGATCGCACCGCCAGCTCCTGACGGCCGGACACGACCTCCGCGGGCAGCCGCGCCAGCAGCCTGCCCTGCTCGTCCGCTGCCTCGGACAGGGTCCGCAGGTCTCCGTCGCGCCGGGCAAGCGCGAACCGGATCTCCGCGGCGGCCAGCCGCGACGTGATCTGCTCACCGGACGGCAGCCGCCGCAGGACCTCGTCCGCGCGGCCGAGCCAGGTGGCGGCCGATCCGTGATCATTACGGACGACGGCGAGGGCAGCGGCGGTAACGCACTCCCAGGACTGGGCTGGCGCGGCGGGCGCGCGCAGGTCCTGCAGACCGGTTGCCAGCGCCTGGCCGCGCTCCGGATCCAGCACGCGGCTGATGGCCAGTTCGTCGACGACGATCCGGGCGGCGAGCCTGGCGTCGCCCGCGCTTGCCGCGTAGCGCACGGCGGCGGCCAGCTGTCCGTGCTGGCGGTGCCAGTGCGCGGTACGCCGCAGCAGGTCGGCGAGCAGGCCCGGATTCTCGTCCCGCAGCCTCGCCTGGAGCGCGTCGCGGAAGAGCGGGTGATACCGGTACGAGCTGCCTGCGCCCGCACCCGCGGTCGCGACCGGCTGGATGAACAGGTTGCCGCGGACAAGCTCCGGCAGGGCGGCCGCGCCGTGGCGGGGATCCGCGAGCACCCGTGCGAGGTCCGGCGTGACCAGCTCGGGGACGCTGGTACGCAGCAGGACGTCCCGCGTTGCCGGCGGCTGCGTATCGTATGCCTCGCTGATCAGGTAGCCGGCAATCAGCTGGTCCACGTCGGCGAGGTCAACAGCCCCTGGACCGGGATCGCCGCCGAGCGCGATCGCGAGCAGGCGCAGCCCGGTCACCCAGCCTTCCATCCTTCTGACCAGCGGAATGAGCGCCTCCCGGTAGACGGCGACTCCGTGCTGCTCGAGCAGCAGCCTGGTTTCGGGGCCGGTGAACGTGAGCTGGCTGGCGCGTATCTCCGTCAGGTCCCCGGCCAGCAGGTACTGGTGCAGCGGCAGCGGCCGGTCAGCGCGGGTCCCCACCAGCACGCGCAGTCCGGGTTTGGCATGCCGCAGCAGGTAACCGAGTCCGGCGGCAGCCGCAGGCGCGTGGAGCAGGTGCAAGTCGTCGAGCACCAGCACGGCGGGCGGCTGCTGAGCCGCCAGCGCCGACGCGACGAGCAGCGGCCCGTCCGGCCCGCCGGCGGACTCGCCCGCGGGCACCCGGACCCCCGCCCTCGTCAGGGCCGCCGTGAGGTTGCGCCAGAAGCGGCCGCCGGTGTTGTCATAGTCGTCCAGCGCGAGCCAGGCGGCCGGCCCGGGCCACGAGCTGGCCGCCAGCCACTGGGCGAGCGCCACGGTCTTGCCGGCCCCTGGTGGGCCGGAAATCAGGGTTACCGTTCCCTGCTGCACACCCTTTTCGATAAGCCTGCCAATTCTCGGGCGCGGCACAACCCAGCCGTGCAGTTCCGGTGGCGACAGCTTTGCCATCAGGAGCGGCTCCGGGATATCTGCGGCCGGCGCCCGGTGAGTGCCGGTCTCAATGTGCGGAGTCATCTATTCCCCCCGAAATAGACGCTAGCCAAAGTGCAGCCGCTCACCTGGATGCGATTTAGTTTTGTCGGCGGCATGAGTCTACGGTTGTCCGTGTGCGGCGAGTACTACCAGCTCTGACAGTCCTTCGCCGCGCCCCGCGGGCACTGCCCACCGCAGCCGCCGGCCATATCAGCCGAAACCGGGCAGTCGCCCTATCCATCCGCAACTTTCTTCCTCATCACCACGAGGCATTTGTCATAATTCGCGAAGGCGATGGTGGTGTCTTTTCAAATGTGCCAGCCGGCGGTCCTGGCCGCGAGCAGGAATACCACGGCCGGGACCGCCGACGGTCAATTACACGGCGGCGGGTCAGCTTACCCCGGCCTTCCCGCCGTGCAGCGCCTCCTGCAGCTGCTCTTCGCCTTCCTTGGTCAGCGAGGTCTTCAGCACGGTCCCGCCGTACTTGCTCAATGCCTCGACGGCCTTGTCCGGGGTCACTTTCTCGACCATGAGGAAGAGCGCGGACGTCCCAGGCTTGACCAGGTCACGGACCTGATCCTGGAACTCCTTGTTGATCCCCGACTTGGTGATCTTCCCCATGAGCGCGCCGAGGCCGGCGCCTATCGCCAGGCCGAAGACGGGGATGAAGAACAGCAAGCCGAACAGCAGGCCCCAGAACATGCCCCAGGTCGCACCGGTGCCGACCGCGTGATGACTGGTGTTGACGTGGAACTTGCCTTCCTTGTCTCGCACGATAGACGCGATCGCGTCGGGCTGGATGATCAGGTCCCTGGCGAGAGAGCGGGCCTCATCGGCGGCGAGGGAGGCGGTGGTCTCGTCCGGATATCCGATGACGATCAGGTCTGACATGACTGCTCCTTTCGTTGCCAGCGCAGACAGTCCCAGTGCAGCCGTGCGCGGTGGCCCGCACCACACCCGTGACGGGTGACGCCAGACCCGGCGGGTTGCCGGGAAGATGAACCCGCACTGGCGGACAACAGGTAAGGACCCGGCATGCCGGCTACCGAGCACCCGCGCACGGCGGGCCAGTCGATGATCGTGCCGCTCGCGCTCGCGCAGTTCACGGCGAGCTACGCCGCGACGAACATGAACGTGGCGATCAGCAGCATCGCCAAGGACCTGCACACCGACGTGATCGGCCTGCAAGCCACGATCACGCTGTTCACCCTGACCATGGCATCGCTGATGATCCCCGGCAGCAAGCTGACGGAGATCTGGGGCCGGAAGCGGTGCTTTACCCTGGGCCTGGTGATCTACGGCGCCGGGGCGCTGATCGCGGCCTTCGCGCAAGGCCTCGGGCTGATGATCTTCGGGTACTCCGCACTCGAGGGAATCGGCTCGGCCCTGATGATCCCGCCGATCTACATCCTGGTCACCGTGGCTTTCCCGGACACGCAGTCCCGGGCGAAGAACTTCGGCATCATCAGCGGGGCCGCGGGCCTCGGTGCCGCCGCGGGACCGCTGATCGGCGGCGTTATCACGTCCACGATCAGCTGGCGCGCCTCGTTCATCGCGCAGGTCCTCGTGGTGGCGGTGATCATCCTGCTCGTGCCGCGGATAACCGATCCCGGCATCACCGGCCCCCGGCCGGCCTTCGACCTTGGCGGCGCGGCGCTGTGCGCCGTCGGCCTGTTCTTCGTGGTTCTCGGGGTCCTGCAGACCAGCAAGTACGGCTGGTTCGTCAGCCGCGAGAACTTCTCGATCGGCGGCACGGTGGTGATACCCAAAGGCGGCGTATCGCCGATATGGATATTCGTCGCCGTCGGCGTGGCGATCCTCGGCTGGTTCATCCTGCACCTGCGCTCCCGGGAAAGGAAGAGGAAGGTGCCGTTGATCGCGCTGCGCATGTTCGGCAGCCGGACTGCCAACCTGGGCATGGGGACGCAGCTGATTCAATGGCTGGCCATGCAGGGCACGTTCTTCGTCATTTCCGTCTTCCTGCAGGAAGTGCGCGGGTACAGCGCGATCAAGACCGGGCTCGTCCTGACGCCCGCGACGGCGGGAATCCTGCTCGCCTCGGCCCTGGCCGGGCGGTTCGCGAAGCGTCATTCGCAGCGCTGGCTCATCCAGGTCGGCTTCGCGGTCACGGCGGCCGGCATGGCGCTGCTGCTGGCTCTGGTCCGGAAGAACTCACCCGACATCGCGTCGGTGCCAGGCCTGCTGCTGATGGGTATCGGAGTCGGGGCGATGCTGACCTCGTCGGTCAACGTCGTTCAGTCGGCGTTCCCAGAGTCAGACCAGGGAGATATCTCGGGGCTGTCGCGGAGCGTCTCCAATCTGGGATCGTCTCTCGGCGTCGCCCTGGCCGGCTCAATCGTGGCGTCCACGCTGGTACCGGGTAACAAGGTCTTCGCGCTGTCCGCGGTCATCCTGCTCGTGATAACGCTGGCCGGCCTGGTCTTGGCGTTGCGGCTCCCTGGTCAGGAACCTGCCGCGGCCCCGGCCCCCGCGCCGACGAAAGAGCATGCCGAATAATGAAAGCGGCGACGATCTCGAATACGCCCATGACGATGAACCAGATCCCGATCAGCACCGCGAGCACGGTGACGGACGTGACCGGGGCCGCCGTGACCACGATGCCCGCGATCACGCTGACGACCCCGAACACGCCCCACCAGAAGGGGCCCTCCCGTGCGCCGCTGAACGCGGCGATGAGCGCCGCCACGCCCTGCACGATCCAGCTGATGCCGACCAGCAGGCCGATGGCCGCGACGGTCAGGTCCAGGTGACGGATCAGCACCACACCGATCACGATGAACAGCAGGCCAGAGATGACCAGCCACGGGCGATGACGCTCGGTCCTGTCGAACGAGCGGATCAGCTGGAAGATCCCGGAGACGATCGCGAGGACGCCAATCAGGACGGCGATCACGGTGAGTGAGCCGCTCGGATGGAAGGTCACGATTATCCCGAGGATCAGCGTGACGGCGCCGATGAACAGCGTCGCCTGCCATGTGCTGGTGGCCACCAGCATCGCGGGGGCCGGCCGGTCCCCAGGTTCGCCGTCGTACACGTGCGCACCCCCTTCTTCTCGCGCCGCAAGACCGCGCCGGCCACCCGTACGGCGGGGCAGGTGACGCCGTCAGCGCATCGCCAGCAGATAGCACTGTCCGGGTCGCATGGCGACGTACAGCCCGCGATCGGCCATCTCGCCGCCGTCGCGCGCGAAATGCTCCTCGCTCAGCAGGTCCCTGATCCGCCAGCTGCGGCCCGGCAGGTCCGGCCACGGTAGTCGGACGAGCCCTTCGGCAGGCTCTTCAGAGAGGTTGACCACGACCGCGTGCCGGCCAGCGCCGGTGCCCGCGCCGGGCGTCCAGGACCAGGCGATCAGGTTGTGGCACGTCTGGTTGTCTGGCCAGCCCTCGACGTCGAGCAGCTGCCAGTCCCCCGTCCGGACCCGGTGGTCGTCGACGATGGCGAGCAGGTCCCGGTACCAGATGGCCAGCTCCTCGTCGGCCGGCTCGTCGGGCCTGCGGTTGAGGAATACCGGAACGCGCACCCGCCGCCCCTCGAACTGGCCCTCGTGCCACAAGGTCGCGCCTGGCAGCGTGGCGATGGCGACGGCCGCCGCCCGCTCGAGGAGGGGCGGCAGCCGGTCGGCGATCCGCGGCTCGTCGTGGTTCTCCAGGAAGCGAACGAGGCGCGACTGGTAGCCGAGGTCGGCCTGCAGGTGCCCCCGCACGGCTGACGGGTCTTTCTCCAGGATGCGGTCGTAGAGCCGCTTGTCGTAGCAGAAGGCGAAACCCTGCTGCTGCAGCGTCCACTCCATGTCCCAGTACGCCTCGGCGATGAGCACGGTCTCGGGATGCTCCGCCCGCAGCCTGGCGATGATGGCGGGCCAGAACTCCTCTCCCGGCCGCTGCCCGGCGCGGCCGTCCCAGGTCCTGGCGAAGACGTCGTTGGTCATCAGCATGGCCATGTCGCAGCGGATCCCGTCGCACTGGCTGGCGATGTCCGACAGCGTTTGCGCTGTCGCCTCGCGTGCCGCGGGCGAGAACGCGTTCAGCTGCACCACGTCGGGCCAGGGCGGGAAGTACGGGTCGCGGCCGTGCGCGAGCACATGCCCGCCGGCCGACAGCCAGCCGTCGGGATCCGCCTTGACGTCGTCCTCGTCGCCCTGGATGAAGAACTCCGGATGAGCGAGCACCCATGGGTGGTCGGGCGCGACATGGTTGGGCACGTAGTCCAGGATCAGCCGCATCCCCCGCGCGGCCAGCGCCGCGCGCGCAGCGGCCAGCCCTGGCGGGCCGCCGAACCGCTCGTCGGCCGCGTAGCGGTGGACGCAGTAGGGCGATCCGATGATGTCCTGTGCCGTCACGTCGGGCAGCGCCTCACGGAACGACTCGAGCAGGCCCGGGTTCGCGTTGGCCAGCTCGAGGCCAGCCGGGCTGCGCTCCCAGACGCCCATGAGCCAGACCGCGTCGGCTCCCGTCGGGGTGATGGCGTCCCAGGCGGCATCGGGCACGCTGGCCAGCGTGACCCGATCCCCCGCCGCCCGCGACAGCTCACCCAGCCAGACGGCGGTGTTCACCTCGTAGATGACAGGCCGGTCCGGCCACTCAGTCATCGCGCCACCCCCAAGGGCTGCTGCTCGCCTGCCATCTCGCCCAGCCGCTGTGCGGGGACCGTGCCGCGCCCGCGGAAGCTGCCGCGGAAGAGCAGCGGCAGCACGCCGACTGTGCCCGACCACCCGGTCTGATGGCTGGCCCCGATCCCGGCTCCATTGTCGCCGTGGTAGTACTCGTAGAACAGCACCAGGTCACGCCAGTGGGGGTCGGTCTGCAGGATCGGCTGACCGCCGTTGACCGGGCGCTCCCCGTCGGCGTCCCTGCGGAAGATGCCGATCAGCCGTTCGCTGAGCTCTTCGGCCACCTGGTACAGGTTCTTCTGCTGACCCGAGCCTGTGGGGCACTCGACCGTGAACCGGTCGCCGTAGTAGGCGTAGAGGTTCAGCAGGCCGCGGATGAGCATCAGGTTGATCGGCATCCACACCGGCCCGCGCCAGTTGGAGTTTCCGCCGAACATGCCGGTGTCGGATTCGGCGGGCAGATAGCTGACGGTGTATTCCTGGCCTTCCAGGTTCAGGACGTACGGGTGCTCGGCGTGATACCTGGATATCGCGCGGATGCCGTGCGGCCCGAGGAATTCCCCCTCGTCCAGCATGCGGGCGAGGATCCGGCGCAGCCGCTCCTCGTTGAACATGGCGAAAAGCACCGGGCCGGTGGTCGCCTGCGCCTGCCGTCCCTGTTCGGGGAGCGCGGCGATCACGGCGGGGTGCCGGGTCGCGAACGCGATAGCGCTGTTGACCAGCTCCGGGTAGTCGGTCCGTACGGTGCCGCTGATGACCGTGGCGGCGACCAGTGGCATGAGACCGACGATGGAGCGAACCCGCAGCGGGATCGAGCTGCCGTCCGGCCGGCGGAGCACGTCGTAGAAGAAGCCGTCTTCCTCGTCCCACAGGCCTGCCTCGTTCGGGCCGACATGGTTGGTCGCGGCGGCGATCCAGGCCCAGTTCTCCAGCAGCGCCAGCGCCTGCTCCAGGTAAACCGGGTTCTCCCGGCCGAGCTCGATGGCCATCTGCTGCATGTTCTGGCAGTACAGCGCCATCCACGCGGTCCCGTCCGCCTGGTCGATCCGCCCGCCGCCGGGCAGCGGCGCGCTGCGGTCGAACACCCCGATGTTGTCCAGGCCGAGGAAGCCGCCCTGGAAGATGTTGCGGTCGTCGGCGTCCTTGCGGTTCAGCCACCAGCCGAAGTTCCTGATGAGCTTGCCGAACGCCTTCTCCAGGAAGGCGCGATCGCCCTTCCCGGTCCTGGCCTGGTCAAGCTGGTAGACGAACCATGTCGCCCAGGCGTGTACCGGCGGGTTGACGTCGCTGAAGTTCCACTCGTACGCGGGCAGCATCCCGTTCGGGTGCAGGTAGCGGGGGTCCAGCAGGAGGTCGAGCTGCTGCTTGGCGAAGGCCATGTCGACGACGGCGAGGGCCACCGTGTGGAAGGCGAGATCCCACGCCGCGAACCACGGGTACTCCCACTTGTCCGGCATGGAGATGATGTCCTCGGCGATCAGGTGCTGCCAGTCGTGATTGCGCAGCCACGGCTGCGGCAGCAGCGGGTCGGCGCCGTGCTCGACCAGCCATCGCTCCATGTCGAGCCCGTAGTACTGCTTGGACCACAGCATGCCGGCCAGCGCCTGGCGGCCGATCATCTTCTCGTCGTCGCTGAGATCGCCAGCCAGCACGGTGTTGTAGAACTCATCGGTCTCGCCGCGCCTGGTGTTCATCAGCTCGTCGAAGTCGTCGAACGGGCGGTCGGACTGCGTGTCGGTCAGCCGCAGGCGGATCGTCGCGCTTCCCTCGGCAGGAACGGTCAGCAGGTAGTCCAGAGCCGCCTTGGTTCCGGTGCCATCCGGATTGACGGCGCCCTCTTCGCCGTGCACGATTGCCCGTTCGATGCCGTCCTTGACGTAGGGCGTGTCGTTCGGCGAGCGGAACACGCGCTCGTTGTTCGTCTCGTTCCCGGTCACCAGCACGGGCACCTGCTGCTCGGCGTACAGCCACCGGCCGCCGATACCGCTCTGCTCGGCGCGGATGGCGCTGCCCCCCGGACCGCCGGTGTAAGCGCGCAGCATCGGCTGCTCGGTGCCGCCGGCCCAGGACCATGTGTGCCGGAACCAGAGCGTGGGAAGCACATGCAGCCGGGCCTCTTCCGGACCCCTGTTGTGCACGGTGACCTGCATGAGAATGTCTTCAGGGGAGGCCTTCGCGTATTCGACGAATACGTCGAAGTACCGGTTGTCGTTGAAGATCCCGGTGTCGATGAGCTCATACTCGGGGTCGGATTTGCCGCGCGCCCCGTTGGTCGCGACCAGGTCGTTATACGGGAACTCGTCCTGCGGGTACTTGTAGAGCATCTTCAGGTACGAGGAAGTCGGCGTCGCGTCGAGGTAGTAATAGCATTCCTTGACGTCCTCGCCATGGTTGCCCTGGGAGTTCGTGAGGCCGAACAGCCGCTCCTTGAGGATGGGGTCGTGCTCGTTCCACAGCGCCACTGCCAGGCATAGCAGCTGCTTGTCGTCGCTGATGCCCGCCAGCCCGTCCTCGCCCCAGCGGTAGGCGCGGTAGCGCGCCTGCTCGTGGGTGAACGCGTCCCACGTGTTGTCGCCCCGGCCGGGATCCTCCCGCACCGTCCCCCACTGACGCTCGCTGAGGTAGGGCCCCCACCGGCGCCAGGCAACCCCGCCGTCGGCTTCCTGCAGTCGTTGCTGCTCCGCGTTGTTCATGCCGCCCGCCGTTCGCTCGCTATGGTCGCGCCGACCCGCGCCGCACGCGGCCGGCATTATGAGTGACAGCGTGGCTGCGTGCAGTGATGACGCGCATCACCCCCCCGGGAGGATTTCCCGCGGCCCGTTCTCTGCCAGGGTGGCGGGCGTGTACGTGGATCCGGTAGAGCGAGTGCGCTCGGCGAGAAGGCGGCTGGCCGAGCCGGTGGAATCGGCGGCGCAGTCGGTCGCACGCCGCGCGACCGACCTTGTCATCGACGCGCTCGACGTGAACGCCCTGCTCGACCGCACCGACGTCAACAGGCTGCTCGACCACATCGACGTCAACCGCCTGCTGGACCGGGTCGACGTGGAACGACTCATCGCACGGGTGGACGTCGAAGCGCTGCTGGACCAGGTGGACGTGAACGAGATCGCGGACCGCATCGACGTGGCCGCGCTGGTCGACAGAACCGAGCTCGGGGATATCGTGGCCAAGTCCTCCACCACGATCTTCAGCGAAGGCATCGACCTGGTCCGCAGTCAGGCTGTCGGCCTCGACGATTTCCTCGGCCGCTGGGCCAGCCGGCTGCTGCGCCGCGGCGCATACGCCGGGCCGCCCGCACCGGTAAGACTGCAGGCAGAGCCATGACCCCCGGTCCCCGTGACCAGCCAGGGCTGCGGGGCCACTTCGCGGGGTTTGTCTCCCGCTTCGTCGCCTATGTGGTGGACAGCGCGGTGAGCACCGGGGTGTTCATGCTCGCCCTGGCCGCCGCCTCATACGCCGCGAGCGTGCTGACCGGCGCGCCGATCAACTGGAGCAAGGGCGGCCCGGTGATCATCGTCGCCTTCGCCTGCTGGGAGTTCCTCTATTACGCCTACTCGTGGGCGGCGAACGGCAAGACGTTCGGCATGGCGCTGCTCGGGGTCCAGGTCGTGGCCAGGGACGGCGGCGAGGCGGGCGTCCAGCGGGCGATCGTGCGCACCCTGGCCTTTCCGCTCAGCTTCCTGCTGTGCGGGCTCGGCTTCGCGGGCATCCTGATCGGACGGGACCGCCGGGCGCTGCACGACGTGATCGCCGGCACCGCCGTCGTCTACACGTGGGACGCGCGGGCGGCCCGCCTGGGCTTCCTCGCCCGTGATAACAGCAAGTGATGGCGGGGGGGGATGGCATGGGTTTCCGGGTGGTGTGCTGGCTACCGGGCCGCGATCCCGCGCAGCACCTCGTCGACGACGCGCGCGGCGAAGCCGGGCTCGGCCGGGGTGGTGTCGTGCTTGCCGCGGGCCATCACGGCGCCGGAGAGCGTGAGCATCGCGATCTCGACGTCCGTATCCGGGCGCAGTTCCCCGGTGGCGACGCCGCGGCGGAGCACCGATCTCATCAGCTCGCGGCGCGGTTCGACCACCTGCTCGGTGTAGCGGGCGACGAGCCGCGGGTAGCGCTCCCCTTCCCCGTGCAGCAACGCGAACTGCCGCGCGTACCGGGGATCCTGGGCGTCGGCGGCCATGACGTCGAGCATCGCGATCAGGTCCTCGCGAGCCGATTCGCCGCCCGGCTGGGGCAGCGGGGTCTTGACCGAGGCGAACGCGGCGATCAGCAGATCCTCCTTGCTCGCCCAGCGCCGGTAGAGGGTCGCCTTGCCTACCCCGGCGCGCGCCGCGACATCCTCGCAGCGCACCCCCTCGACTCCGCAGTCGCCGACGGCGGCGAGCGCGGCGTCGAGGATGGCCTGCTCGGCCCGCTCACTGCGCGGCCGGCCGGGCCGCCGCACGGCGGGGGCGCCGGCGTCGCCGCAGGTCACGTCCGCGTCGACGTGACCGACTTCGGTGCGCATGATCCTGCTGCCTTCCTCATTGCCTTTCTGACAGCTCGCGCTGCTGCGGGAGCTGGCCGGCCAGCTCCCGCTGCGCGGCGGCAACCTCGGCGGCGACCTGTTCCTCGATGGTAGGCCGCCGACGGCCGGGCAGCCAGCGCATCACGACGAGGCCGCCGAGCACGGCGATGACCGCCGCGGACAGGGTTGTCACCCGCATGGCGTCCACGAACGCGACGTTGGCGGGGTCGATCAGGAACCGGCCCGCCTGGCCGAGCTGCTGCGCCACCGCCTGCGTGGCGGAGACGGACTGGCCGGCCGCGCCGCGCGCCGCCGCGGGCAGCGCGGCCAGCGTCGGGGACATCGTGGCACGGTAGGACTGCGCCAGGATCGAGCCGAGCACGGCGACGCCGAGCGCGACCGCGACCTGGCGGGCGGTGTTGGTCAGCGCCGACCCCGCGCCGGCCCGCTCGCGCGGCAGCACGTCCATCACCGCCGCGGTGGCGGTGGGCACGGTCGCGCCGATCCCGGCGCCCTGGATGCCGTACAGGATGGCGAGCACCCAGATCGGCGTCGACGTGCCCAGGAAGGCATAGCCGCCGATGGCCAGCGCGTTGAGCAGCAGCCCGCCGCCCGCGACCGCCCTGACCCCGAACCGGCTGACCAGCCCAGCGCTGCGCGGGGACATGACGAACTGGCCCGCCGCGAACGGGATGGCGAGCAGGCCGGCGTGCAGCGGGCTGTAGCCGCGGACGTTCTGCAGGTAGAAGCTGGTGAAGAAGTAAACGCCGCCCATGCCGAAGAACAGCAGCGCGATCGCCCCGACGGAGGCGGACAGCCGCCGGTTGCGGAACAGCCGCACATCCAGCGACGGATGGCTGATCCTCGTCTCGTACCAGCCGAACAGCGCCAGCACCACGAGCCCGGCGAAGACGGGGATGAGCACGTCGCCGCGCAGCCAGGACCCGGTATCGCCGCCCTGCACGATCCCGTAGACCAGCAGCACCAGGCCGACCACCGAGGCGAGCACGCCGAGGTAATCGACCCGCCCGGGAGCGGGGTTGCGCGACTCGGGCACCAGGGCCGCCACCGCGGCAGCGCCGATCACCGTCACGGGGACGTTGATGAGGAAGACCGAGCCCCACCAGAAGTGGGCGAGCAGCGTGCCGCCGAGCACCGGGCCGATCGCGACGCCAATGCCGACTGCGGACGCCCAGATGCCGATCGCCCGGGCCCGCTCGTGAGGCTCGAAGACATTGGAGATGATCGACAGGGTCTGCGGCATGACGGCGGCACCGCCCAAGCCCATCACCGCGCGGGCCGCGATCAGCTGGTCTGGCGAGTGGGAGTACGCCGACAGCAGCGATCCGAGGCCGAACAGCGCGAGCCCGATCATCAGCATCCGCTTGCGGCCGATCCGGTCGCCCACGATCCCGAACGTGAACAGCAAGCCCGCGAACACGAGCGTGTAGGAGTTGATCGCCCACTCGAGCTGGCTCTGGCTCGCGCCAAGGCCGCCGGCCGGGTCCGCGATCGTCTTCAGCGCCACGTTCAGCACCGTGTTGTCGATGACGATGGCGAGCAGCCCCACGACCAGCACGCTGAGGATAACCCAGCGCCTGCGTTGTATCGTCTGTGCGTCCATGTGTCCCTTCAAGGCTATCCCCGTGCACCCGAACTATCGATACGAAACCGGACCGTATCGGAATCTATTCCGGATGCCGCCAGCGGGATCGCGGGGGACGCCGGCGGCCACTGCGCCGGACTGACATAGGACCCGAGCGGCTGGACAAACCAGGACAAAAAGGTGCCAGAAACATGCCTTTCGGGTCCTACGTGCGCAGCGCCGTCCCGCCATATGAGACGGCCGCCCAGCACCGGGACACGGCCGCGGGCCGGCGGTCTCAGCCAGTCCGGCGGCGGACTGGGCCACCCCGATCGGGGTGAGCGTAAAAAGGATGAAGCGCCATAAAACGGGCGCTACCGGGTATGGCATGATGAACGGGCAGGACACGCCGCGAGCTAAGGCAGATGGCGGCGTCCTAACTGTTACGGGCAACGAACCGCCGATGCGCCTCGGCGAGCCGTAGAAAGGCGCGCGCGGCAATCTCGGAGCGTCGTCTCGCGTACTCAAACGGCGTTACCTCGTACCTGGTGAGGGCGACCTGTACCGCCGCGAGCTCTGACTCGTACTCGTCTTCGATCCCCAGCGCGTCCTCGACGTACTGGCTATCTGCCTTGCGAGTGTTACCGGTCAATCCTGCTTGCCTATCGTCTGTCATGGCTCCCCCCAGCATGACAGTCAGGTGCTGACCTGGACACGCTTATGCGGCAGAAGGCCAGCCCCACAACCGAGCAGCCGTAACCGCAGGCCACATACGGCAGCGCTGACGCTCACGGCTGGCACGATCTAGGCTAACAGCGAGGCATGGACCGGCCACGTCACCCCGGACCCGGCGTTAACTCTGATACTGGTGTTACTTCAGTTAATGAGCGGCGAGCCGGGACGGGGGCGGCGGGGCACGGTTAGAGCGCTATGTCCGCCTGCCGCAGTTCGCCGGTAGCGGGGCTGACGACCAGCGTCAGCGCGACCGTCGCGTGCTCGCCGGCCAGTTCCACGCTCACCGACCCGGCGCCGTCGCCGGCCCGGAAGCCGCCGACA
>JASHXJ010000225.1 GCA_030043595.1 Trebonia sp. | reverse complement strand
TCGCTTGACCTGAACCTGCTGGCGCAGAGCGAGTCGGTCTTCGCGCTGTCCAACGGGCACATCGGGCTGCGCGGCAACCTGGACGAAGGCGAGCCGCACGGACTGCCCGGCACGTACCTCAACTCCTTCTTCGAGCACCGCCCGCTGCCGTACGCCGAAGCCGGGTACGGGTTCCCGCAGGTAGGCCAGGCGGTCATCAACGTCACGAACGGCAAGATCATCCGGCTGCTCGTCAACGACGAGCCGTTCGACATCCGCTACGGCACGCTGCACTCGCACACGCGGACCCTCGACCTGCGGGCGGGCACGCTGACCCGATCGGCGACCTGGACCTCGCCGGCCGGGAACAGCGTGGAGATCCGGTCGGTGCGCCTGGTGTCGCTGACCCAGCGTGCCATCGCCGCCGTCAGCTACACGGTCAAGCCGGTGAACGAGAGGCTGCGCCTGGTCGTCCTGTCGGAGATCGTCGCCAACGAGGAGGTCCCGACGCCGGCCGGCGATCCGCGCGCCGCCTCTGTCCTCGCCTCCCCGCTGGTCAGCGAGGAGCACATGGCGGTGGGCGGGGACCGCCCGCGTGCCGTGCTGGTGCACGGCACGCGAAGCAGCAGGCTGCGGCTGGCGGCCGCGATGTGCCACGAGGTCTACGGACCCGAGCATAAGACGGTGGGGTCGGAGTCCTTCCCCGACCTCGGGCGGCTGATGGTCGCGGCCGAGGTCGACGCGGGCGAGGAGCTGCGCCTGGTGAAGTACCTGGGCTACGGCTGGTCCAGCCAGCGGTCCCGGCCCGCCCTGGTCGACCAGGTATCGGGCGCGCTGGCCGCGGCCGAACTGACCGGGTGGGACGGCCTGCTGGCCGAGCAGCGGCAGTACCTCGACGAGTTCTGGGAGGGGGCCGACGTCGAGGTCGACGGGGACGTCGAGATCCAGCAGGCCGTGCGGTTCGGGCTGTTCCACATCCTGCAGGCAGGCGCGCGCGCCGAGTACCGGCCGATCCCGGCCAAGGGCCTGACCGGGAACGGCTACGACGGGCACACGTTCTGGGACACCGAGACGTTCGTGCTCCCTGTGCTCACGTACACCCACCCCGCCGCGGTGGCGCACGGCTTGCGCTGGCGGTACCTGATCATGCCCGATGCCAAGGCGCACGCCGCCGAGCTCGGGCTCGAGGGCGCGGCGTTCCCCTGGCGGACGATCCGCGGCCAGGAGTGCTCGGGGTACTGGCCCGCGGGGACGGCCGCGTTCCACATCAACGCCGACATCGCGGCCGCCGTCACGAGTTACCTGAACGCGACCGAAGACGAGGACTTCGAGCGGGAGGTGGGCCTGCCGCTGCTGGTGGAGACCGCCCGGCTGTGGCGCTCACTCGGCCAGCACGACTCCACGGGCAGGTTCCGGATCGAGGGCGTGACCGGGCCTGACGAGTACAGCGCGGTCAAGGACAACAACCTGTACACGAACCTGATGGCGCAGCATAACCTCGCCAGCGCCGCCGACCTGGCAGAAAAGCTGCAAGAAGCCGCGCGCGAGCTTGGCGTGACGCCGGAAGAGGGGGCGTCGTGGCGGGACGCCGCCGCGGACATGTACGTCCCGTACGACGCGCGCCTTGGCGTGCACCCGCAGCACGACGGTTTCACGAACTACGCGCGGTGGGACTTCGCCGCGACCCCGGAAGACCACTACCCGCTGCTGCTGCACTACCCGTACTTCCAGCTGTACCGCAAGCAGGTGGTCAAGCAGGCGGACGTCGTCCTCGCCATGCAGTTGCGCGGCGACGCGTTCACCCTCGAGCAGAAGACGCGGAACTTCGACTACTACGAGGGGCTGACCGTCCGGGACTCCTCGCTGTCCGCCTGCACGCAGGCGGTGCTCGCGGCCGAGGTCGGTCACCTGCAGCTCGCCTACGACTACCTCGCCGAGGCAGCGCTCATGGACCTGCAGGACCGCGAGCACAACACCAAGGACGGGCTGCACATCGCGTCGCTGGCCGGCGCGTGGACGGCGCTGGTCGGCGGGTTCGGCGGCATGCGCTCCGACTCCGGCACGCTGTCGTTCAGCCCGCGACTGCCGCCGGGGATCATCGGGCTGTCGTTCCGGCTGCGCTTCCGGGGACGGGTGGTGCACGTCGAGGCGCGTTCCGGCCAGGCGCACTACTCGCTGCTGTCGGGCGATCCGCTGCCGATCTCCCACCACGGCGACCAGGTGACGCTCGGCACGGAGACTGTCTCACTCGACATTCCGCCCCTGGACGCGCTGCCCAGCCCTGCCCAGCCAGCTGGAAGGGTGCCCCAGCCCCGCCGCGGCCGCAGATAAGCCCCGTTATCCCGAACGATCCGTGGCGCCTCCCCGCCGCCACGAATCCCTGGCCGGCGCGGCGACCGTCGGCGGGACGGCACCCGCCTCCGCCCGGTCCCTCCTCCGTCCCGTCACACGATCCCCGTGCGTTGCCTTTGTATGCGCTCCGACCACTTTCGCGGTCGATTTGTCCTGATATGGGGTGCGCAATACATACAAAGGCGAACAGGAGGGGCGATTGTGGCGTGGTCACGGCGCTGAGCCGGACTGACCGCCCCACTGGGCACCTCGCCGCCAGCGGCCTGCTCGCGCAGGGCAGACCGTCCCCTGGCAGTAAAACACGCGCCACTGACATTCCGTCCGTCTTATCCACAGCGGGCCGCTTTCTTAAGGTTTCATCCACAGCCGGGAACTGCCAGCTGCGCGATATCGCCGCGGCGCGCCATCGTCATTTCCGGAGGTGATGACGATGCGTGCCAAGGACGTGCTCGGCCGTGACGGCGAGCAGGCCGCGGTCGACTACCTGCAAGGCTGCGGCTTCCGGATTCTCGACCGCAACTGGCGGTGTGCCGAGGGCGAGATCGACATCGTCGCGGTGGACCGGCACACGTTCGTCGTGTGCGAGGTGAAGACCCGCTCGGGGACGCGGTACGGCACGCCGCTGGAGGCAGTCGGCAGGGCAAAGCGCGGCCGGCTCCGCAGGCTCGCGGTGCGCTGGCTGAATGCCCACGGCGTCAGGTTCGACCAGATACGCGTGGACGTCGTCGGGCTGCTGTACGAGAGCACCGGGGGGTTCACGATCGAGCATGTCCGGGGGGTGGGCTAGATGGCCCTGGCACGCGCGCACTCGGTCGCGCTGGTGGGCGTCAGGGGCTACCTCATCGAGGTGGAGGCGGACATCGCCCAGGGCCTGCCCGCGACGATCCTGGTCGGCCTGCCGGACACGGCGCTGCGCGAGGCGCGCGACCGCATTCGCGCGGCGATCGTCAACAGCGCAGAGAAATGGCCGCAGTCGAAGATCACGGTCGGATTGTCCCCGGCGAGCCTGCCCAAGCGGGGCAGCGGCTTCGACGCGGCGATCGCGATCGCGATCCTCGCCGCGGCTGATGCGCTCCCGCCGTCATCGCCTGCCGGAATCATGTTCCTGGCCGAGCTCGGCCTGGACGGGCGCCTGCGGCCGGTGCCGGGCGTGCTGCCCGCGGTCGTCGCCGCCGCGGCCGCGGGCCTGAACACGGTCGTGGTGGCGGCCGGGAACGCCGCCGAAGCCAGGCTGGTGCCTGGCGTGCGCGTCATCTGCGCGGGCAGCCTGGCGGAAGTGGCTATCTGGCTGCGCGGCGGGCCGGTTCCCGTACCTGAGTCCCCGCCGGCGGACCGGTCAGGCGGCGCGCTCGGGCCGCCGCTCAGGCACAAGGACCTTGCGGAGGTCCTCGGCCAGTCCGAGGCGCGCAAGGCCGCCGAGATCTGCGCCGCGGGCGGGCACAACCTGTCGCTGCTCGGCCCGCCAGGCGCCGGCAAGACCATGCTGGCTGAGCGGCTCCCCACGATCCTGCCCAGGCTAGACCCGGCAGCCGCGCTCGAGGTCACCTCGATCCATTCGGTCGCGGGAACGCTGCCCCCGGACGCCGGACTGCTGACCGAGCCGCCGTTCTGCGCCCCGCATCACACGGCGAGCAAAGCCGCGATCGTCGGCGGCGGCAGTACCGTTATCCGGCCCGGGGCCGCCTCGCTGGCGCACCGCGGCGTGCTGTTCCTCGACGAGGCCCCGGAATTCCAGCGCGACGTGCTCGACGCGCTCCGCCAGCCGCTCGAGGCCGGCGAGGTCATCATCGCGCGGTCCGCGATGTGCGCCACGTTCCCGGCCAGGTTCACGCTGGTGCTGGCGGCCAACCCCTGCCCGTGCGCCAAGTCGTCATCGGGCGGAGCAGGCTGCGGGTGCAGCCCGGCAACGAGGCGCCGCTACCTCGGCCGCCTGTCCGGGCCGCTGCTCGACCGAGTCGACGTGAAGATCCAGCTGCAGCCGGTGAACAGGCAGGAGATGCTGTATGACCGTAAGTTCACCGAGACCAGCGCCGTGGTGGCGGCACGGGTGGCGGCCGCGCGCGAGCGCATGGCGCACCGGCTGACCGGCACGCCGTGGCGGCTCAACGCCGAGATCCCGGGCGCGGAACTGCGCCGCTCGTTTCCCCCTGAGCCCGGCGCGGTCCGCCCGCTTGATCGCGCGATGGAACTCGGGCAGGTGAGCGCCCGCGGAGCCGACAAGATCGTCCGGGTCGCGTGGAGCGTCGCGGACCTGGCCGGGAAGCCAAGGCCAGGCACTGACGAGATCAACGTCGCCATCAGCCTGTGGCTGGGGGTGTCCCGGTGACCGGCCGGCTGGACGATGAGTCCTATGCTCGCGCGGCGCTGACCTATCTCGCCGAGCCGGGCGATGCCAGGCTCGGCGGCCTGCTGCGAACCTGCGGAGCGGCAGGCACCCTGCGCGCGATCCGGTCCGGCGGCTGGGCGGCGGCCACGGGGCGCGACGGCGCCGCGTCGCCCGCCGCCCGCGCGGCGGCCCAGCGGGCGATGCTGCG
>JASHXJ010000224.1 GCA_030043595.1 Trebonia sp. | reverse complement strand
CGCGGCGCTCGCGGTAACCGCGCTGGGCGGACGCCCCCGCCGGCCTGGCTAGCCGGCTCCGGTGCCGGTTTGCCGGTGCCGGTAACGCGCTCGGCCGGCTTTTCCGCCGCCTGGCCTATGGTGGGGCTCAGCGCAACGGCTAACGGGCCAGGACCCGGGAGGAGGCAGCGCGTTGGTGACAGCGGCGCAAGTGCGGGCGGTGGCCATGTCGCTGCCGCGGACCTCGGAGCACCTCATCTACGACCACATCAAGTTCCGGGTTGGCAAGATCGTCTACGTCTCGATCTCTCCTGACGAGTCGACCCTGGGGTTCGGCTTCCCGAAGGAGGAAAGGGCCGCGCTCGTCGCCTCCGAGCCAGCCAAGTTCGCCATGCCGCGGCTGTCCGATCAGCGCTTCCACTGGGTGCACGCGCGGATGGCGATGCTCACCCCCGACGAGATGCGCGAGCTGGTCACGGACGCGTGGCGCATGGTGGTGCCGAAGAAGGTCGCCGCGGCTCACCTCAGCCCACGAGAGTCTTGACGGCGGCGGTCATTTCCGCGACCGCCCTTTTCGCGTCGGCGAAGTACATGCTTGTCTTCGGGTTCGTGTACAGCTCGTTGTCGATGCCGGCGTAGCCGTGGCCCATGGAGCGCTTGACCACGATGATCGACTTGGCCTGGTCCACGTCCAGGATCGGCATGCCCGAGATCGCCGTGCCCGGGCGGCGGGCAGCCGGGTTCGTCACGTCGTTCGCGCCGATGACCAGCGCGACGTCGGCGCGGGGGAACTCGGGGTTGATCTCGTCCATCTCCTTGAGCTGCGGGTACGGCACGTTAGCCTCGGCCAGCAGCACGTTCATGTGCCCGGGCATCCGGCCCGCGACCGGGTGGATCGCGTAGCTGACCTCGACGCCGCGGTCCTCGAGCAGTGCCGCGAGTTCCGCCACGCCGTGCTGTGCCTGGGCCGCCGCGAGGCCGTAGCCGGGGACGATGATCACCTTCGACGCGTAGGCGAGCTGGATCGCGGCGTCATCGGCGGCGATCGAGCGGATCTGCGCGTCACCCGATACCGCCACGGCGATGGCCGTGTCGCCGGTACCGAAGCCGCCCATGATGATGTTGCCGAGCGACCGGTTCATCGCGTCCGCCATCAGCTTGGTGAGGATGCCGCCGGACGCGCCGACCAGCGCGCCTGCGATGATCAGCCCCCAGTTCTGGATGACGAACCCGGCCATCGCGACCGCGGTGCCGGTGAACGCGTTCAGCAGGGAGATCACTACCGGCATGTCCGCGCCGCCGATGGGCAGCACCATCAGCACGCCGAAGGCGAGCGACGCGAGCACCACGAGCAGCAGCGCGGGCAGGCTCGCGGTGGTCAGCATGAACGCCGCGGAGCCGAGCGCGATCGCCGCGATCGCCAGGTTGATCGCGCGCCCGCCCCTGATCATCACCGGGCTGCTGGTGATGATGCCCTGCAGCTTGCCAGCGGCGATCAGCGAGCCGGTGAACGTCACTGACCCGATGATCACGTCGAGCACCGTGAAGACCGAGGTGCTCCCGAGCACGCCGCCCGGTGCCGACTCGTCGTGGATGTAGCCGTACACGGCCACCAGCGCGGCGGCGCCGCCGCCGACCGCGTTGAACATCGACACCAGCTGCGGCATCGCGGTCATCTGCACGGTCCGTGCCGAGTACAGGCCGACCACCGAGCCAAGCAGTGCGCCGATGATCAGCACCGTCCAGCCGACCGCGGTGACGGTGCCGTCGTGGATCAGCAGGACCAGCGTGATGACCACGGCGATGATCATGCCGGCCGTCGAGACCTGGTTGCCGCGGCGTGCCGTGGCCGGGCTGTTCATCAAGTGCAGGCCGACGACGAAGCACGCCGCGGCCAGGATGTAGACGAGCTGGATGTTGGTGTCGAAGGTGTTCACCGCCGCGCCTCCTGCACCTTGTCCTGCCCCTGCCCGTTCAGTGCGGCCTGTGCCGGGGCGGCCTGTGCCGGGGCGGGCTGCGCCTTGCGCCGGAACATCTTCAGCATCCGCCCGGTCACCACGTAACCGCCGACCACGTTCGCGGCGGCGAAGAAGGCCGCCACGAAGGCGAGGATGTAGCCCACGGTGGTGTGCGCGGTCAGCCCGATCAGCAGCGCTCCCACGAGCACGACGCCATGGATCGAGTTGGCCGCCGACATCAGCGGCGTGTGCAGGGTAGCGGGCACCTTGCCGATGACCTCGATGCCGACGAGCAGCGCCAGCACGAAGATGGTCAGGTCAGTCACCAGCGCCGTGGACATCAGCGTCCTCCCTCGAGGTCGATCAGCTGCGCGACGGCCGGGTGCACGACCACTCCGTCGTATGCGACGACGACGCCGGCCTGGATCTCGTCGCCAGTGTCGATCTTCAGGGCGCCGTCCGCGGTCATGTGCAGCAGCAGCGCCGAGATGTTCCGTGAGTAGGCGCTGGATGAGGCGGTGGGGACCGTCGAGGGCAGGTTCTGCGCCCCGATGATCGTCACCCCGTTCTCGGTGACCACGGTCTCGCCGGCGACCGACCCGGCGACGTTGCCGCCGAGCTCGCTGGCGCCCATGTCCATGATCACCGAGCCCGCGGCCATCGACTTCACCGCGTCCTCCGTGATGAGCAGGGGCGGCCTGCGCCCGGGTACCTGCGCGGTGGTGATCACCACGTCATGCCTGGCGATGTGGCTGGTGAGCTCGGCCTGCTGGGCCTGGCGCTCATCTTCGGTGAGCTCGCGCGCGTAGCCCCCCTCGCCCGCGGCGCTGGCCACGGACGTCAGCTCGATGAACGTGGCGCCAAGCGACTCGACTTCGCCTTTGCTGGCCGGCCGGACGTCGTACCCGCTGACCAGGGCGCCGAGCCGTCGCGCGGTGCCGATCGCCTGCAAGCCCGCCACGCCGGTGCCGAGCACGAGCAGCTTGGCCGGACGGGCCGTGCCCGCGGCAGTGATCAGCAACGGGAAGAACCTGCCGTACGCCGCGGCGGCGATCAGCACCGCCTTGTAGCCGGCCACGTTGGCCTGCGAGGTCAGCGCGTCCATGCCCTGGGCGCGGGACAGCGTGCGCGGCAGCCCGTCGAGGGACACCGCCGTCACGTTCTTCCCCGCCAGCTCGCGGGCCAGCCGCGGGTCGATCAGCGGTGACAGCATGCCGAAGACCGCCTGGCCCGCGCGGAGCCTGCGGACCTGAGCCTCGTCCGGGCGGGTCACCGTGAGGATGACATCCGCCGTCTTGTACAGATCGTCTGTCTTTACTATGGCCGCCCCGGCCTCGCTGTACGCGCTGTCGGGAAACCAGGCGCCATCGCCGGCGCCCGCCTCCACCAGCACGTCGAGACCGGCCTGGATCAGCCGAGGCACGGTCTCCGGGACCAGGGCGACGCGCCGTTCGCCGGGCGCGTTCTCCTTAACAACGGCCACTTTCATTGGCGCGACCTCATCATCGGCACCCCTTATCGCTGGGCTTCGCGCTACTGCACGTTTTCGACACTAATCCGCGAGGCATGCGCAGCGGTAGGACCAAAGGCCGTGCGCTTGGTTTGCGCGATCCCGCAACAACAAGGGTCATTCCGGGTTGTTGGCTCACACTGGTTGCGAGCGTACCGTGCTCTTTCAGCAGGCGTTTCAGGCTCGCTGCAGGGAGTCCGCGCGGAGCAGTTCGCTGATCTTTGCGCCGGCGGCGACGACCGCGGCGGCATGCAGCCGCCCCGGCGACCGGGTCAGCCGCTCGATCGGACCAGAGACCGAGATCGCGGCGAGCACCTTGCCGCCCGCCCCGCGCACCGGGGCCGACACCGAGGCGACGCCGGGCTCCCGCTCGGCGGCGCTCGCCGCCCAGCCTCGCCTGCGCACGCTCGCCAGCGTGGCG
>JASHXJ010000223.1 GCA_030043595.1 Trebonia sp. | reverse complement strand
GGCGCGAGCAGCGCGCCGAGCAGGAACGGCAGCGCGCCCAGCCAGGCCGACGCCGTGCCCGCGATCGAGGAGTGCCCGGCCAGGGCCAGCGCGGTCGCGTTCGGGCGCAGCATGCCGAACGACGCCACGTAGACGAACAGCGGGACAAGCAGCGCCGCCAGCGGGGGATGCCCGGTGAGCGCGACGGCGAGGAAGGCGAGCGCGCCCGCCACCTGGACGACCAGTGACGCGCGGGCCAGCGAGCGCACCGGGAAGCGGCGTGTGAGCCGGGCGCCGAGCTGCGCCATCAAGGTCAGGCCGATGGCGTTGATCATGAAGAACAGGCTGAAAAGCTGCGGCGACTGCTTGTACGCGTCCTCGACGATGAACGGCAGCGAGGAGATGTAGGCGATCAGCGCGGCGGTGCCGAGCGCGACAGCCAGGGTGTTCCCCGCGTAACGACGGTCCCGCGCCAGCGTCCGCGAGTCGTCGAGCAGCTGACGGAACCGGGGCGGGGTGCGCCGGCCGGGAGGCAGCGTCTCCGGCAGGAACCAGCTGGCGACCAGCAGCACCAGGCCGATCGCGGCCAGCACCCCGAACACGCCGCGCCAGCTCGTGAAGCGCAGGATCTGGCCGCCGATCACCGGCGCGAGCACCGGGGCCAGCCCGAAGACGAGCGTCAGCGACCCGAGCACGCGGGCCAGCTCGGTGCCCTCGTACATGTCCCTGACCATGGCCAGGCTGAGCACGACGCCTGCGGCACCGGCCATGCCCTGCAGGAAGCGGAACGCGATCAGCGAGCCGATGTCCGGCGCCAGCGCGCAGGCGACCGAGAACACGACGAACGCCGCGAGCCCGATGAGCAGCGGACGGCGGCGGCCCATGCCGTCGCTGAGCGGGCCGGCCACCAGCTGCCCGACGGCCAGGCCGGCCAGGCAGCCGGACAGGGTGAGCTGGACCAGCGACTGCCCGGCATGCAGGGCGGCGGCGATCGTCGGCGTGGACGGCAGGTACATGTCCATCGCCAGCGGCCCGAACGCCGACAGCGCGCCGAGCACCACCAGCATCCCCAGGTGGCGCCTGGGCTTCCCGGCCGGCTTGCCCCCCTGGACGGCCTCGCCAGCCTGGGAACCTTCGAAAGTTTCCATCGCTAAGGATGTTATGCCAGTTCCAGGCGCAGGTCAGGGGCGGCCCGTCTGGCGTGGTCCGGCCGCGCTAGCAGCCGGCGGCGCGAGAGGTTTCAGCCGCGCCTGCTCCAGGTGATGTCGATGGCGGCCTCCACTTCCGCGCTGGCCACGAGAAAGAAGTGACCGGACGCGCTGAGCCCGACATGGACGGTGATGGAGTCGATCCTGAATCCTTCGTCCTGCCGCTTCTCGTCGGCGGGCTCCAGCTTTCTGGCGATCCGCCGCACCTGGTCACGGAGGCGTTCGAGTTCCCCGTCTTCGATCCTGACAACTTCGAGCCCTTGCTGTCTCGCCCGTTTCCTGATGCCGGCTTCTTGCTCGTAGCTGTTACCGTCATCGAAATCGGCCGCCTGATTTCCGACGTAGACCAGGACCTCGTCGGTTGCGAGAGCGCGCTGACGAGAATTATCTGCCGTCATGAGATATCTCCTGTCCGCACGAAGTCGCAGGCGAGGCAAATAGGGTCGCGAACACGGTTAAGGAAGAGTAGCCTAAAGCGCGGGACGTTACAATTCGCTGATCGCGTTACAATTGGGCCGTTTTCGCGGCTCGCGCGGATCACGGGTCACAGCAGGTACACGCGAGCGCTGCGCTAGCACTGCCGGGGGAAGCATGGGTGCACTGGAGTCGGAGCTGCTGCCCGGGTGCAGCGCACGCATAGATATCAACGGGGTGCCATGCGGAACCGGGTTTTTCGTCACGGCTAAAGACCTCATCACGTGCAGGCATGTCGTTGACGGCGGCACAGGGATCGAGGTTTGCGATCGCTACCATGGCACGCACGCTGTCAGCGCCGCTGTTATCGGCCGCGAGTTCGATGTGGCCTGGATCAAGCTGGAGACTCCGGTCCCCGAGGTGCCGGTCGCGCTCCTGGGCGACACCGCCGAGGTCGGCAGCACGCTTTACTCGTTCGGCTACCCGGAAGACAGTCCCGGCGAGCCGGCGACCTTCGAGGTCGAGGGGCTGACAGGCAGTGTCCCGCCGCGCATCAAGTTCAAGGCCGGGCAGGTCAAGCCTGGCATGAGCGGTTCTCCGCTGCTCAACATGCGTACCGGCGCGGTCTGCGCGGTCCTCGTCTCTACCCGCGGGAAGCAATCGTCGCTGGGCGGGTACGGCGTGCCGGTGTCCGCGATACTTTCCGCCCGACGTTTCCGCGAGCTGGGTGCCCTGAACGCGTCGGCTCACGTCGCCGACCAGCGGTGGATTGACGCGGTGACGGCGGACCAGGAGACGCTGCCAGCCGATGCCCTGCAAACGGAAGCCGGTGTCATCATCACGCAGGTCAGCGGTGACGCCCACGTCGGGAAGATCGTGAACATCGGCCATGCTTCCGGTCCCGTCACCTTCTAGCGTCCCGCTCAAGGGCGATCGCTCGAGGACGTCAGCTCATGACTGACCTTCAGACCGCCAGCCCTGAATCCACGCGCACCTGGGAGATTCTTGAGCGCCACCTGCAGACTCAGCGAGACGGACGGCTGGTCCTCGCCGAGCTGGGCCGGGGTCAGGACCGCGGCCTTGACTCACTTCGCGGCTGGCTGGCCAGCCCCGGCGGAGCAATGGTCACGCAGGTCCTGGGCGGTAACGTCGAGAAGATTGTCAATATCGCGCGCGCCGAGGTCGTCAACATCTACCAGCCGGCACTGTCCGTTCCCGTGCCCAGGCAGCTGCCCGCCGATCTGCGGGATTTCTCCGACCGGAATACGCTGCTCACGCAGATAAGAAACAGGCTCAGCCGCGCTCGGGGCGCAACCGAGGTCGTGGCGATTTCCGGTCCGGGCGGCGTGGGAAAAAGCTCGCTCGCGCTGCATGCCGCGTGCCTGGTTCGCGAGCAGTTCCCCGACGGGCAGCTGTTTGTCGAGCTTCGGGGCCAGTCGGAGTCCCCGCTCGACCCGTACGACGTCCTCGCGACTTTGCTGCGCGCCCTCGGTATCGATGGTTCAGCCGTCCCTGCCGATCAGGGAGAGCGCGAGGGACTGCTCAGAAGCCTGCTCGCGAAACGCCGGGTGCTGATGCTTCTCGACAACGCACGCGATGAGAGCCAGCTGCGCCCGCTTCTCCCCGGAGACACGCAATGCGCGATCCTGATTACCAGCCGCAAGCAGCTGCTCGGGCTTGACGGCGTGTTCTTCATCCGGCTGATGGCTTTCTCCCCGATGGATTCGGTCGCGATGCTGTCGTCGATCGCCGGTGCCAAGCGCTGCAGGCAGCAGCGGAGCCACGCGGATGAGATCGCTCGTCTCTGCGGGGGGCTGCCGCTGGCTCTGCGACTGGCGGGAACCCGTCTGGCAGCAAACCAGTCCCTGCCGTTGGCTAACCTGGCTGCTGCCCTTGAAGACGAGAGCCGGCGGCTGAAGGAGCTCAAAGTGGGGGACAGGGAGGTCCGCGCGACCCTGAAGCTCAGTTATGACCGCAGGCCTGAGCGCGAGCAGTTGCTCTTCCGCTTTCTTGCCCTCCTGGACGTGCAAAGTTTCGCCGCGTGGGTCGCGGCATCCCTGCTGGATTCGACACTGGACGAGGCGGAGACACTGCTGTCCGGCCTTGCCGACAACGAGCTCCTCGCGATAGCTCAGCAAGAGGAAGACGGTGCCGTCCGGTACCGGTTCCATGACCTGATGCGAGTCCTGGCGAGGGAACTTGTCCGGGAGGATCCGCCGCAGGCGCGAGACGAGGCCATCGATCGCGTCCTGCATGACTACTGCCGGCTGTCCGAGCAGCATGCCGTCCGGCTCGCTCCCGGCGGCTACTTCGAAAGGACCGGCCCGGCGAACGAGGCCGCGAGTGCCTATCCAGAGCGAATTCAGGGTCTGCTCAGCCAGGATCCGTACCAGTGGTTCAGTTCGGAGTTCGCGAGTTTGCGCTTTGCGATAGAGCACTGCGCCGCCACCGGATTGCCCGGTTATGCCTGGCGCCTGGCGCTAGCGGTGCAGGACTTCCTTGAGCTGCAGGGCAATCTCCGGGACTGGCACCATCTTGCCGAGCTCGGGCTGGCAGCCGCGGAACAAGACCATGACCGGCTGGCCACGGAACTGGCCCACCGGAGTCTGGGCATCGCCCTGCTCTACCAGGGAGATGCCGCCGAAGCCGTGGCGCAGCTGCGCCTCGCCCTGCTCCCCGCGGACGGGGGCAGTGCGGGCAAGACGACCGCCATCACGCTGCGCAGCCTCGGCGAGGCGCTGAGCGAGAACGGGCAATGGGATGAAGCCCAGCGATGCTTCGCCGACGCCACCCGGGTCTTCACCGAGCTCGGCCTGCCCGACTGGGCGGCCTGGACAAGCTGGAGCCTTGGCGTGGCCCGCGGCGTGCACGGCGACGACGAGGGATCGGCCGACGCTCTGCGGCAGTGCCTGGGCGCCTTCGAGCAGCTGCATCATGTTCGCGGCCTCGCTGTGACGCTGCGGAGCCTGAGCATCGTGGAGATCCGGCTGGGCCGGACCGAGGAGGCGACCTCGGCTCTCGAGCAGTGCATCCCGCTCTTCAGGGCAACCGGTGACCGGCTCGGCGAGGCGCTGGCCATGAAGCAGCTGGCGGAACTGTACAGCGCCGCGGGCCGCGCCGATGCGGCAGCCGACCTCCAGGCTGGCTGCGAGCCGTACCTGCAGCAGGTCGGCGCGACCGGCGGCTTCCGCTGACCAATCCCAGCCGCGGGCGCGTGCCTACAGCGCCTCGGCGGGGACTGGCTTGCTGCCCGCGAGCAGGATGCGGTGCATGACCCGGCGGTGGCCCTGGTAGTCGTTCACCGCGAAGTGCCATGTCTGCCGGTTGTCCCACATCGCGATCGACCCCGGCGCCCACTTGAACCGGGTCACGAACTCCGGTCGCACGCCGAACTCGTACACGTAGCGCAGCAGCGGCAGCGACTCCCGCCGGGTCCACCCGTCGAAGCGCATCGTGAATTCCGGGTTCACGTACAGCACCTTGCGCCCCGTTTCCGGGATGAGCCTGACGACCGGGTGCAGCGGCCCCTCGGCCGCGTCGTACTCGGCGATCGACGGCTCCGGCGGGTCGGTCTGGTCGTAACTCAGGCCGAGCTTGCGCACGTTCGCGTGGACCGCCCACAGCCCGAGCAGGGTCGCCTGCAAGCCGGGCGACAGCGCCTCGAACACTGGTCCCATCCCGGCCCATTGGGTGTCGCCGCCCCACGGCGGGATCTCCTCGGCGAACAGGATCGTGGCCTTCGGCGGCTCGTCGAAACAGGTCATGTCCGTGTGCCAGCCCTCGCCGATGGCCCGCGTCTGCTCCGGCTCCTTGCGCAGCTCCTGCTTGACCCGGATGGTGCCGAACCGCGAGGCGAACCGCTCCCGCTGCCCGGCATCCAGGTGCTGGTCACGGAAGAAGATGACGCCGTGCTCGGCCCACGCCTGCTCGATCGCCGCATATGTCTCATCGGGGTAATCCAGGGTCAGGTCAAGCCCGCGGAGCTCCGCCCCGACCAGCCCGCACGTCCGGTGTACCGCAGGTAGCACCACAGTCTCCATGACGTCATCATCGGCCCGGACCGCCGTCCGGGAAAGGGGGATCTGCACAGCAGACCGCCGGTCAAACGCTCGGATAAGCACAAACGTGAGCGGGTCGGCTGCGGAGGAGCCGCGGCTCGTTCGGGATAAGAATCGGCCGTCACCTGTCCGGCGCGTAAGCCTGCGCACGGTGGGTACAGTGAGAGCTGACCCAGGGGGGAACGATTTCCGTACTTTTGCGACGAACCCGAACAGTCGCTTTCTACGTACTCACTCTCCTCATCATCACCGCCGGGGCCATCTGGCTCGCGCTGCGGGTAACCCCGCTGCAGACGGTCTCCGCCGCCGGCCAGACGGCGCAGGTCGGCGCGACGCTGCCGAACGCGAGCCTCAACGGCCCAGGCGAGCTCGACCTGTTCGGCCAGGCGATGGCGACCAGACCTCAGTTCACCGGGCCGATCCGGCCCAGGCTGGTGCTCGAGCACATCACGATCGATCCGCAGGTTGTGCAGATGGTGCGCAGCGAGGGTCCGCAGAAGGTCGAGCTCACGCTCAGCCAGCAGCTGGCGGCCGCCTGGAAGCGGTATTTCCTGTGGGAGACGCTGATCGCGGCAGGGTTCGCCGCCATCCCGCTTATCGCGGTCGCCGCCGTGCGCAGGAAGCCGGCGATCTGGAAGATGCTCGCCGGCGGGCTGGTGGTCGTCTGCGCCGTGAACGTCGGCGGCATCGTCCTGACCGCGTCCGGCACGCCGAAGGTGCTGCGGAGCGTGAAGACCCTCGATGACCTGGTGGGCGTAGACCCGCTCACCGAGCCGGCGCCGGTCGGCAGGCCGCAGCCGGGCGTCCAGGCGGTGGTGATCGGCGACTCGACCGCGGCCGGCTGGGGCCTGCCATGGGGGCCGGACCCAAGCGACCTCGACAAGGCGTGCGGCCGCTCCCCGGATGCCTACGCGAGCGATCTGGCCACCGCGAACAACTGGAACGTGCTGAACCTGGCCTGCGGCGGCGCGACGATCGCGAACGGCCTGCTCGGGCCGGAGCTCCTGTACAACGGCGATATCGCGCCGCCGCAGTTCCCGCAGGCCGAGGCGGCCACCCACGCCAGGCTCATCATCGTCAGCGTGGGGGCCGACGACCTGTCCTGGTCGGTGATGACGCGGCTGTGCGCGGCGAGCGCGGTGTGCAACGACAAGGTGTCCTCGGCTTACTTCGCCCAGCTGCTCGACTCGTTTACCCGCAACTACTACGAGCTGCTGACCGACCTCGCCCAGCTGCCCTGGCATCCGGCGGTGCTGGTGAACGAGTACTACTCGCCGTTCGGGCCGTCGATCGGGTGCCTGGGGCAGTACGGGATGACCCCGGCCAAGGAGGCGGTGCTGCTGTCCCGGCTCGGGCAGCTGAACACGGTGCTGGCCCAGGGCGCCGGCGCGTTCGGGTTCGGCGTGGCCGACCCGCGGTTCACGGGGCACGAGCTGTGCACATCCTCGCCATGGGTCCAGGGGCCCGCGGACCCCGCGCCGCTGCACCCGAACGCCGCTGGCGAGCTGGCGATCGCGCTCGCCGACGAGCAGTCGCTCCCTGACCTGTCGCCGGCACCCGTGCCGCTCCCGACACCGTCCCCCACCGTCACCGGCCAGTCAGCCCTGGGATAACCCTGCGACAAGCCCTCGCGCGCACCTTTCGACGACTCGACGACCCCGGCCTTTCAGCGGCGCTGGCCTTTCAGCGCCCCCCGGCTTTCAGCGGCCCCGGCTTTCAGCGACGCCGGCCTTTCGGCGACCCCGGCCCTTTTTCAGCGGCGCCCGCCTGGTCTCACACCAGTCACTACTGCAAGCCTTGTACGCGCCCGCACCGCTGACTCGCGCCCGTTCGACCCGCTGCCGCCTCTGTGGCGGCCGAGTGCTGTCACACGGGTCACTCCTGTCGGCTTTGTATGCGTTCCGACCACTTTCGGGGGTGATTTGTCCTGATATGTCGTGCAGAACACATACAAAGACGCCGATCGCCCGCTTCCCTTGCCTCATCCGAGACCTAGAATCGGGACAAATCAGGCATCGAGCGGTTCCCGCTTAGCGGGCCAGCCCCTAGGCGGAGCAGACTTTCGTGGCCAGAAACTGTCCCGCTGTGCTACAAATCATGTTCTGCCGCGTCCCACTTTATGGAAATAGGCGCTGCGATGCGGGACATGAGCCGGGGTGGGGGATGTGAGTGATACACGGCGTTGCGAATGGTGCGGCGCACGACTCGGGGCGCGCGATCGCGTCTGTTTTAGCTGCCAGCGGCCAGTGGGACAGGAACCCGCGGCCGCGGAATCAAGTCCGGCCGTAGCGCCGATGCCGACTGCGGAGCGGACCGCGCCCGCGCCCCCACCGGTCTCGGCGCCGGCGCCGTGGGGGCCAGCTGAGCCGCCTGCCGCGCCTGACCCGTGGGCCACACCCGGGACGTCCGCACCGCCAGAGCGGTGGACCGCGCCTAGTTCGTCCGACGCCGCTGAGCCCTGGCCAGCCGCGCCGTGGCCGTCCGCCACACCCGAGGCATGGGCGGCG
>JASHXJ010000222.1 GCA_030043595.1 Trebonia sp. | reverse complement strand
GTTCCGCCAGCAGAAGCCGGGCGGACGCGACGGCGACATCCGGCAGGGCGTCGAGCACCAGTACGGCGCCAACCTGCGCGGCAGCCCCGGCCCCGGTGGCGAGCTGCATGAGGTCAGCCGGGCTGGCGCGGTCTGGCCGCGCCTGCGCCGCGACATAACATCGCGCCGTGCTCATCGAACCGTGAGCGTGATGACCGACCACCGGTACTCACGCGCCGCGGCCTTGAGCTCGAGCACCGTCGGCTGGTGCCCGTCAGGCCCCGCGATGCCCAGGTGGCGGCTTGCCTTGAGCCAGCCGAGGCGGCTGATGACCTCCTGGTAGGCGACCGCGACGGCAGCCGGGTCCTCCTCGAGCATGGCGCGCATGAGGTGCCGTCGGCCTCGCAGAGTCACCTCCACGTAGGCCCCGCCGCGCAGGTTCAGCCGCCAGCGGGCGCTGGTGACCACCGATAGCCGCCCGTCGATGTCGACGTAGTTGACCGGAATGTCGTAGCGGCGGCCGGTCTTGCGGCCGGTTACGTGCAGCACCAGAACCGCGCGATCGACGAGCCCGTGCAGCGGCGAGCTCAGCAGCAGGCGCACGAACGGGTTGCTCATCCTGACGAGGGCGCGCGGCGGCAGCACCTCATGGACGGGAGTTTGCTTTACAGGGCTGGTCATCTGGAATCACCCCCAGTTACCAGCCTGCTGCCGTTCCGCCCTCCCGCCAGGGGCGTTGGTCATCAGTCCCGGCGCTAGTTCCAGGACGTTCCGTTCCAGTGGACGATGAGGGTGGAGGCGTAGTCGGTGCTGCCCACCGCCCAGATGTTAGTGCGAGAGACGGCGGAGCCGGCCTCCAGCTGGTTGAGGTAGTCGCTGGGCGGGTTGGGGCTCGGGATCACCGACCAGCGCTGGTGAACGCTGTTCCAGTGCTCGATCAGCGTCTGGCACTGCGGTCCGCCCCCGCACCGCGACGGGTTCGTGTAGCCGAACGCCCAGATGTTGTTCGTCCACGAGAACGTCACGCCCTGCAGCGAGGAATCGCCGCCCGGCGTGGGGCTGGGCACGTATGCCCACGTCCTGCCGTTCCAGTCCATGGTCAGCGTGTGCTCGACGTTGCCGACGACGGCGGCTCCGACGGCCCAGGCGTTGCCGGCGGAGATCGCGGTCACGCCCTTGAGGAAGCTCTGGCTGCTGCCTGGCAGATCCGGGCTGGGCACCCGGGTCCAGGTCGCGCCGTTCCAGTGCAGGATCAGCGTGCGGCTGGCCGAGCTGTTCGGCGCGGTCCAGCCGACCGCCCAGGCGTCGGTGGGCGATGTCGCCGCCACGGAGTTAAGCAGCCCGCCGCCGACGGGAACCGGGACGCTCTGGATCGTCCAGTGCCTGCCGTCCCAGTGCTCGATCAGCGGAGTGGTCGCGGCCGGAATGCCCGGTCCGCCGGGCGCGACCACGCCAACCGCCCAGGCGTTGCTCGGCGAGGTCGCCGCGACGGAGTTGAAGTAGCCCCCGCCCGGCGGGTTCGGGGTAGCGACCTGGGTCCAGGTCTCGCCGTTCCAGTGCACGGCCAGGGGTGCGGACGGGCTGCCCCAGTTGGTCCCGCCGACCGCCCAGACGTCGGTGGCCGAGGTGGCGGCCACGCCGTTGTAGTAGCCATTGGCGGCCTCGTACTCCGCCCAGGTCCTGCCGTTCCAGTTCAGCGCCAGCGACCCGGTCGGGTAGAGCCCGACCGCCCAGACATCGTTCGCCGAGACGGCCGCCACGCCATACAGGCGATCGGGAACCGCGGGGTACTGCGCCGGGGATGCGGGCCCGGTCACGGCCGCGGTCGCCTGCGGCACGGTGAGCGCGAGGCTCGCCGCCACCGTGCAGACCGACAGGGCGCAGACGGACAGGGACCAGCCGTGAGCCTTCATTGGCTCCTCCAGGAGCGTGTGGTGACGCCGGGGGTTCGTTAACTCCAGGACGTGCCGTTCCAGTGGATGATGAGGGTCGAGGCGAAATCGGTGCTGCCCACCGCCCAGATGTCGGTGCGCGACACGGCGGAAACGCTCGACAGCCAGTTGAGGTACTCGCTGGGCGGGTTCGGGCTGGGGATCACCGACCAGCGCTGGCGAATGCTGTTCCAGTGCTCGATCAGCGTCTGGCACTTCGGGGCGCACTGCGACGTGTAGCCGACCGCCCAGATGTTGTTCGTCCACGAGTACGTCACGCCGGTCAACTGCGGACTGCTGCCGGGTGACGGGCTCGGCACCAGGGTCCAGTGCACGCCGTTCCAGTGCAGGGTCAGCGTCTTTGACAAACCGCCGACGATGGCGTGCCCGACGGCCCACGCGTTGCCGGCCGAGACGACGGTGATGCTCGCCAGGAGGTCGGCGCTGCTGCCCGGCAGATTAGGGCTGGGTACCCGGGTCCAGGTCGTGCCGTTCCAGTGCTCGATCAGGGTCTGCTGGCCGGTGCCCTCGCTGGCATCGCCGGTGTAGCCGACCACCCACGCGCTGTCCGGCGAGGTCGCCGCCACGCTGGTGAACTGGCCGCCCTGCGCGGGAGCCTGGTAGCTCTGGATGGTCCAGGTCGTGCCGTTCCAGTGCTCGATCAGCGGGGTGGTCGGGGACGGGATGCCCGGCCCTGGTCCGCCCAGGCCGACCGCCCAGGCGTTGCTGGGCGAGGTCGCGGCGGCGTCGCTGAACTGGCCGCCGCCCGGCGGGTTCGGGGTAGCGACCCGGGCCCACGCCTTGCCGTTCCAGTGCATGGCCAGGGTCTGCGACGGGCTGAACCAGTTGGTGCCGCCGACCGCCCACACGTCGCTGGCCGAGGAGGCGCCCACGCCGTTGAAGTAGCCGGGGGTGATGGGCTGGTACTGCGTCCACGTGCTGCCGTTCCAGTTCAGGGCCAGCGAGCCTGCCGGGTAGAGCCCGACCGCCCACACGTCGCTGGCCGAGATGGCCACCACGCCGTAAAGGCGATCGGGGACCGCCGGGTACTGCGCCGGGGACGCGGGCCCGGTCACGGCCGCGGTCGCCTGCGGCACGGTGAGCGCGAGGCTCGCCGCCACGGTGCAGATTGACAGAGCGCAGATAGATAGGGACCAGCCGTGAGCCTTCATGTGGGCTCCTCCGGGTAGGGAGACGGCGCGGGATGGTCTGCGGGAAGGGTTGCCTTCAGCCCTATGATCGGGCTGGCGTCGGCAGGTTGTACAGGCGCACGTGGAGTGCCGTGTAGCGGCGCAAGGCCTGCAGTTGGCTCGCCGAGAGCCTATCGCAGACGCACTCCCAGTGCAGGCTCACCCACTCTCCTGGACGCAGCCCGGTGACGAACCCCGCGGCGACCTGGCACGGCACCGCCGGGCCGAGTCCGAGCAGGCGCCCGTCCCAGGTGAGCGGGCGGCGCTCGACGACGAGCGGGTCCGCGGTGACGACCCGTCCCCAGGCGATCCGGCAGCTGTCGAGAATGTGCAGGGACGGCTGCGTGCGGCCCTCGCGCAGCAGGCCGATCCATGGGTACACGCCGAACACGTGGAAGCTGTGGTGCGGCACCGCGCCAGCGGGGACGGCCGCAGCGATCGACTCCCAGCCGCGCCCGGCGCGGGCGCGGAACCGCTCGTCGAGGAACGTGCCGTAGTCGGCGACGCGCACACTGTCGAGCAGGCTGTTGCCTACCCAGTACGCCTCCACGACGCGGGCGTCGAGCGGGTCCGCGATCCCGTTCGCCGTGGCGATCAGCTGCAGGTAGGGCCAGGCGCCCGCGAAGCCCTTGGCCAGTCGCACCAGGTCCGGGCCTGACTGCCCGGCCTGGGTATAGCCGCGCAGGGCAGCATTGTCGGATGGGCCGCAAAGCCCCCGCTCGTTCGGAGGAAAGGCGTAGCGAGCGAAGAGCAGCGGGCCAGCGATCATCGGAGGCCAGCCAGTGCGGGACCCCGGTTGTTCCGCGCGGCAAGGAGGACGAGCGCGGTGCCGGCCGCGACGAGCGCCAGGCCGGGCCACTGCGGCGCCAGGGCCTTGCTGCCGGACTGCAGCAGCGCGGTGATGATGGCGGCCGGGACGAGCAGGGCGGTCACGTCGATCGCGCCGGCCCGGGCGAGGGCCGCGTACCAGGTGCCGACGTAGGCGGCCAGGATCAGGCCGGTCGCGATCGCCCACGACCACTGGTGCCAGCCGATGGCCGCCAGCGTGCTCCAGTTCGTCGTCGCCAGGCAATAGCCGATGAGGATGACGACGCCGCCGCCCATCCTGGCGGTGGCCACGGTCAGCGCGGACAGGGCCGGCGCCCCGGACAGCAGCGTCCTGGCCAGCACGGTCTCGACCGCCCACAGCAGGGTGGCCGCGAAGATCATCACCTCGCCGGTGCCGAGGCGGATGCCCCCGAGGCCGCCGCCGAGCAGTGCCTGTCCCCAGACCAGGCCCGCGATCGCCGCGACGTGCCAGAGGGTGAGGCGCTCCTTCAGGAGCGGGACGGCGAGCAGCGCCACCCAGATCACCAGGGTCTTCTGGATGAACGCGGCGTTCGCTGAATCGACCCGCGCGAGGCCGTCGAAGAACAGCACGAACGGGACGCTGCCGCCGATGACGGCGACCGCGGCGAGGCCGGCCCACTGCGCGGGGCGGCGCGGGCGGGTGAGGCCTTCGTGCCTTGTTTTCCTGGTGGCTATGGCGAGGGCGGCGGCCAGCACGGCCGCGGCGATGAGGTTCTTGGCGGTCGTGTAGACGGTGGCGCCGCCGACGGTCGCGAACGCGCGGACGCCGTAGGAGTTGGTGTACACGGCGAAGCCGCTGATGACGGCGGCGGCGAGGGCGAGGGCCAGGCCCGCGCGGGTTCTCATGACGGGTCCTCCCGGGGATCGAGGATCTGCAGCACGTACCCGGAGTGGACGAGGACGGTGTCGCCGACGCCGGCCTCCGGGCAGGTCAGCAGGCAGGCTTCGGTGACTGCGCAGGGGCGGCCCCCGGCGTCGATGCTGGCCATCAGGACGCCGTCGTCGTCGCGCAGCGCGGTGATCACGCCGGTCGTGCCCAGGCACATCGCTCAGACACCTGCCTTCAGCTCTTTGAGCAGCTGGCTGGTCACGGTGCCGACGGCCGCTGCGACCTGCGGCGACAGCGCTGAGCCAAGCTCCCACTGGGCGCCCTCGATGCCGAATCCGGCCAGGCGCCTGGGCAGCCGGCCGAGCGCGCGGGCGAGCTCGACGACGTCGGCGAGGCTGAACGTGTGCGTGCCGCGGTGCCGGAAACGGTCGGTGAGGGTATCCGCCGCGTCGAACCGGTACACGGTCCCCGGCGTCCCGCCCGAGCAGACCGCGTCCACCACGTACACGTCGCTGGCGCCGGTCCAGGCGTCAAGGAGCGCCAGCTGATCGCCGATCAGCTCCCGGACCGTGACGTGCCCTGGCGGGGCCGCCTCGCGGATGCGGGTGGCCACCGCCAGGCCCGCCGCGTCGTCGCCCCGGTCCGGGTTGCCGATTCCGATGACGAGGATCATGTCTGTCTCACCGCCTCTGTGCGAGTGCCCGTGCCTGGGCCGGCTTCGGTCAGGCGAAGGTCGAGGAAGTGCGCCGCGCAGGAGATGCACGGGTCGTGGTTGCGGACGGCCTGCTCGCACTCGCTGGTCAGCTTCGCGTGCTCGAGGCCAAGGCGGGCGGCCGCGAAGTCCTTCAGGTCGGCCTCGATGGCCCGCTGGTTCTGCGACGTCGGCGGGACGATCTTGGCGTCGGTGATCACGCCGTCGCCCGTGATCGAGTAACGGTGGTAGAGCAGGCCGCGAGGTGCTTCTGTGCAGCCGTAGCCGGTGGCGTCGTCTCGCGCTGGCTGTTGCGGCCGTTGCGGCCGGTGCGGCTGTTGCGGCTGTTGCGGCTGGTGCGGCCGCTGGGGCCGCTGGGGCCGCACGTCGATGGCCGGCGGGTCGGGCGGCTGGTAGCCGTTGATCAGGCGGAGCGCCTCGTCGCAGGCGAACAGCAGCTCGACCGCGCGGACGACGATGCTGCGGAACGGGTTCGTGCAGGTCGCGCCTAGCCCGGCCGCGTGCGCGGCTGCCCGGACGCCGGCCGGCAGGCGCGCGGAGTTCAGGCTGTAGCGGGCCAGCGGGCCGGTCAGGTAGGTCCTGCCGTCGAGGACCGAGTGCAGCGCGGTGGAGTGGCTGACCTGGAACTCGGTGAAGTGGCTGTCATACTCGGCCGGCGTGATGTCCAGGCCGCTGCTCGACACGACGCGTCCTTCGGTGATCGGGTACTGGTCCGGGTGGCGCAGCGCGACGAACTCGTAGTCGCGCTCGAACTCGGGGAAGTCGAACGTCGCTACCCAGCTGAGGGTGTCCTCGGCGTCGTCGCGAGCCTGTTCGAGCATGGGGACGAGGCTCCTGAGCTCGGCGGTTGCGGGGGCGCGGTAGAAGCCGCCCACCCTGACGTTGACCGGGTGGACCGAGCGGCCGCCGATGACCTCCATCAGCCGGTTGCCCGCCTTCTTGACGCGGAGCCCCCGGCTCACGATGTCCGGGTGGTCGCGGGCGAGGTGGATGCCGCTTTCGTAGCCCAGGAAGTCGGGCGCGTGCAGCAGGTAGATGTGCAGCGCGTGGCTCTCGATCCACTCACCGGTATAGATGAGCCGTCGCAGCGCCCTGATCTGCGGCGTGACACTGGCCTGGCAGGCGTCCTCGATCGCCTGGCAGGCGCTCATCTGGTAGGCGACAGGGCAGATGCCGCAGATCCGGGCGGTAATGTCGGGCGGCTCTGTGTAGCTTCGGCCGCGCAGCAGCGCCTCGAAGAACCGGGGTGGCTCGTAGATGTCCAGCCGCGCCTGCGCTACCTGGCCGTTCTCGACGACGATCTCCAGGCCGCCCTCGCCCTCGACGCGGGCCAGGGCGGGCACGCTGACGTTGCGGCTACCGTGCGTCATCGGTCGATGCCTCCTCTGCCGCTGCTGCTTGTGCTGCCGCGCGGAAGGGCTCCGCGGCGGCAGTCACGCCGCTGAAGGCCCGGGCCAGGGCGGGGCCGTCGGCGCCGAGTTGGCGCCAGCGCGCGGACAGGGCGGCGGTGTTCGGCGACTCCATCGGGCCGAAGCAGCCGTAGCAGCCCCGGCCGACGGCCGGGCAGAGCGCGCCGCAGCCGGCCTGGGTCACCGGCCCGAGGCAGGGCGTGCCGTGCGCGACAAGCACGCACGTCCGCCCGGCGCGCTTGCATTCGACGCACACGCTGTGCCCGCGGACGTTCGGCCTGCGCCCGGCGAGCAGCGCCTGGATGACCTCAAGCAGCTGCCGCTTGTCGACCGGGCAGCCGCGCAGCTCGAAGTCGACGGGCACGTGGTCGGCGA
>JASHXJ010000221.1 GCA_030043595.1 Trebonia sp. | reverse complement strand
CGCGTTCGCGGCGATCCTCGGCACCGAGGGCAGCACGGCCGGCCGAGTGCCCTGCGTGACCACGAGCGGGTCGTAGACCGACAGCGCTCCGGTGGCCGGATTCAGGATCGTGGCCTGGACGAAGGCCCCCAGCTTCGCGTTGGTCATCTGGCAGCCCGACTTCGCGGGCGTCATCCCGTCAGTGCCCGTGAGCTGATAAGGAGTGGCCAGCCCCTGCGCGCTCAGCGGGTTAGCCGGAACGATGATGTCGCAGTTGACATTGCCCGTCGCCGGAGCGGTCGTCATCGACACCGGGGCGGTAGCCAACAGACTCGGGCTCAACGGAGTACCCAGCGGCACCTGCTCGATACCTGAGTTGCTCGAGCCCGCCTGGAACGCGACCACCAGGCCGATCACCAGACCCAGCGCCACAGCCACGGAGAGCTGGACCACGATACGCGCCATGCCGCTTCCCTGCATGCCGCGTCGCCAGGCGGACCGACGCGAGTCATGCACCCGATCCGCCTCCCTGTCCGCCGTTTCGCTCCCGGAGGTATACGTTAGACTAGCCGGTCGCCATGACGCCGAAATTTGGACGATCTACTTACATCTGCGGCGCATATTCAGCCGAGAAATTCTGGCTATGCCTGAACAAGTTCTTACCATCTTATTAAAAGCCCTGCGCCCGCCTTTGCCCGGTGGTACAATAACGGCCGGTGTTCATCGGGCCCTCGCCCCGCATAAGGATCTTTTTCCCAGAACACTGTACCTTCCGAGCCGATCCGCCGTTCAATGGGTGTTACCTCCTCGTGATACGAGGTCGGCCGCCACAGGCATGGCGGTTACTCCAGGCAGGGAAGGGTCGGAGCATGCTCAAACTGCTGGCCTTTACCCTGCCGTTGTGTCTTGACACCTTTGCTGTCGCATTCGCGGTTCTGGGGGAGATGCGCCTCACTCGTGCGCAGCGGATACGCGTCATCGTGCTGTTGCTCGCATTCGAGGCCGGGATGCCGCTGGCCGGGATGGCGCTGGGGGCGCCGCTGACTCACCTGACCGGCAGCCCCGCCCACTTGGTCGTCGACCCTTACCAGGTCGGCAGCCCTGCCGAGGCCTACCAGCTTCGCCTGGCCGACCGCACTCACCTGGCCGACACCGTCGACCTGACATTCGTCGGCCGGTATATCGTCCCGATTGCCGTCCCGGTGGTCGTCGGCGGTCTTGGCATCCTCATGCTGGACGAGAGCCTCAACGCCGATGACGACGACGATGACGAGGCAGGCAAGGCGAGGGCGCTGGTGGGAGCGCGCGGCCTTTCCGTCATCGCGCTTGGCCTTGGCATCAGCCTGGATGAACTGGTGGTGGGCTTCACGCTCAGCTTCAGCAGCCTGCCAGCGGCTGACGTCATCACCGCCATCGTCATCCAGGCGTTCCTGGCCATCATGGTCGGCCAGCTCCTCGGCCGGAAGGCACGCACTGGAAGCCTGCGGCTCAGCGCAGAACGCATCAGCAACGGCTCCAAGCTGATGGCGGGCGGCGTGCTTGTCGCGCTATCGGCCGTCCTCCTGGTCGGCCCCCCGGTCGCCACCCACCTGCTTCCTCACTTCATCCACCACCACAAGGTCGTCCGCGAATCGTCGGAACCCCCGGCAGTTAGCACCAGCTAGCCGTGAGCCGCCGCCGGAGATCCCGGCTCCTTGTTACGGTTACGACGTCACATCCCGGACGGGTTCATCAGCTCGTGGTGGGAACGGCCCGCCCGCTGGTCTGAGCCCGGCATCTGCGGTGTCGAGGTGCCGCTCGCGTTTTGCCACGTGGTGTTGAAGGTCGCCGCGATCGCCACGCCCTGGCCGTTCAGGGTGACCGTGACCGGGTTCGTCAGGCCGAAGTTCTGGCAGGCGAGGTTGGTGAAGGACATGTTGAGCCGGTTAGCCATGAAGGTGAGCAGGTTGTTACCCACCCCTGTCACCGGCGGCTGGCCCGTGGCGAGCAGGCTCGCGTTGGCTGCCAGGAACGGCGTCTGAATGTCGATCATGTACTGGCAGTACATCGCCGGGCTGCTGGTCTGGTTGGTCAGCGCATCGACCGGCGCCTGGCCCATTTCCTCCCGGTACAGGTCGGTCTTCGCCGCGTCGAAGCTGGCGCCGCCAACCAGCACCATCTCGTCGTTCTCCGGCACAAGCGCCGCGATCTTCGGCTGGTGCGCGGCGGAGAGCAGCTCGTCCAGGGCCTGGGAGCTGGTCGGCTGATCCTCGTTCGCCAGGTCGGGCGCCTCGAACGGGGTGCACCCGAGGACCGGGTCGATGAACTGGTCAAGCAGGGTGTTGTCGCTGCCGTTGAGCAGCAGCGCGGAACCCTGGATGTTCTCCGCGTTGGACGTGGTGTCCTGCGCCGTCTGGCCGGTGGCCGGATCCAGCAGGTACTCGGTGGTCACGTTGTCGCTCGGATCCTGGTCCACCATGTCGAAGTTGCGCGTCTCGGGGCAGTTCCGTCCCGTCCCCATCGCGCCTCCGGTCGGGATCATCTTGGCCGAGACGCCTTCTGACGGCACGACCAGCTTTCCCTCGCGCTCGTCCTGGAACGCGGCGTTGAAGAAGTTGATGCCGTTGCAGAACGACACCTGTCCGAAGACCGATCCGGGCATGCCGTTGACGCAGTTGGCATCCTGCAGCGTGCCGGGCGTCGCGCCGACCTGGAACAGGTCGGTGCCGTTGAACCCGAAGTCGATCGTCACGATCGCGGGGTTCGGCAGCACCGGCACCACGGGCGGCACGATCGGGGTGGTGCCCTTCGTGATGACCAGCGGGTCGTAGACGTAGAGCTTGCCCGTGTCCGGGTCCAGGATGGTGGCCTGCACGAAGGCCCCGAGGTTGACCGCGTTGGTCATCTCGCACCCGGACTGCGCGGGAGTCTGGCCGTTCGTGCCGGTGAGCACGTACGGGGTTGCCAGGCCCTTCGCGGTGAGCGGGTTGGCGGGGACGATGATGTCGCAGTTGACGTTGGCCGCCGCGGCCGCCGCCGCCGTGGCCGAGTTCGCCGGCGACGGCGAGGCGCTCGCCGAGCCGCTCGGCGGGGCGCCCAGAGCCAGCCCGTTGAGGTTCGCCCCGTGCGAGCCGCTGACGACCACGATCACGATCCCGAGCGTCAGGCCCAGCGCCAGCGGGATCGCGAGAGGGACCGCAATACGCGCCATGCGACTTCTGTGGGCGCGACGTCGCCATGCGGACCGGTGCCCGGTGCTCATTCAGTCCTCCACGTCCGCTGACGCTCCCGGAAGGCATGCTAGAACAGCCGGGCGAGCATTAGCGGAGAAACCAGAAAAATCTTTATTTTCAGATTCCGGCATGATCTTCGTTATCGGCCTGAGAGACTGAGCGCAGTCTCCTAACATCTCACATAAAGCGCGTGATCGTGGCGTGATTGCAGCGAGATAGTGACGAGATAGGCTCGGCGGACCCCGCGGCCCCCCCGGCGGCAACGGGCCTGATGACCGCTTCGTAGTCGTGAGGATACGTAACGTGCAGGCGACCATGCAGGCCCGGCCCGCGGCCGACCGCTTGCGGCCACTGAGCGGGCGCACGACGCTCTGGGTCGCGGGGGCCTATTACCTGGTCGGCGCGATCGCGCTGACCATGTGGCTGTGGCGGGATCCGGCGTCGCGGATCGTGGCCGGCAACCCCTATGACGCTGACCAGTTCGCCTGGTTCCTCCGGTACGACGCCACAGCCGTCGCGCACGTGAGGCTGCCCGCGCTGATCACTACCGGGATGAACGCCCCGCAGGGGATCAGCGTCATGTGGAACACGGCCATGCTGCTGCCCGGTGTGCTGCTGGCGCCGCTGACCCTGCTGGCCGGCCCGCAGGCCAGCCTGACGGTGCTCATGACGCTGGGGTTCGCGGGGTCCGCGGCCAGCATGTTCGCCGTGCTGCGCCGCTGGGGCGCCAGCGTCACCGCCGCCTGGCTGGCCGGGCTGGTCTACGGGTTCTCCCCGGCGCTGGTCCAGTCGTCGGTGGGCCACTACGACCTGCAGTTCGCGGTCCTGCCGCCGCTGATCATCGATCAGGTGCTGCGGCTGGCTACCGGGCGCTGCGGCGCCGGCCCGCGGGCCGCGGCGCGCTGCGGGGCCCTGCTGGGCCTGCTGGCGGCTGCCCAGCTGTTCATCAGCGAGGAACTCCTGCTTGACTCGGCCGTGGCCGCGTCGATCCTCGTCGCGGTGCTTGCGGTGTCCCGGCCAGCAGCGGTGGCAGCCCGGATCCGTGACATCGCCGCAGGCGCGGGGGCCGGAATCGTGGCTGCCGCGGCGATCGCGGGCTACCCGCTGTGGGTGCAGTTCTTCGGCCCGCTTCGCCAGCAGGGCAGCCCGTTCACGCCGGATTTCTACAAGAACGATCTCGCCGGGTTCGTGCAGCCCTCCTCCTTCATGCTGGTGCACACGGCGGGCAGCGCGGCGTTCGCGGCCCGCTTCCAGGGCGGGCTCCCCGAGTACCTCGGCTACCTCGGCTGGCCGATGCTGGCGGTCCTCGCCGTCATCGCGGTGCGGTTCTGGCGCCGCCTGCCGGTGCGCGCCGCAGCGATGGCGTTCATCCTGCTGTCCGCGTTCTCCCTGGGCGGGACACTGCTGGCCGGCGGCAAGGAACACGAGCGGGTCGTGCTGCCGTGGTACTGGCTGCAGACGCTGCCGGTCACCGGGGCGGTGCTCCCGGACCGGTTCTCCATCATCGCCGACGGCGCCGCCGCCGCGCTGCTTGCTTTCGGCCTCGATGCCGCGCGCAGCCGCTGGCCCCGGCTGAAAGGGCTGCTCACCGCCATCGCGGTGATCGCGGTCCTGCCGCTGGTGCCTGCCCCGCTGCCCGCCGCGCAGGCCTCGTCCGTGCCCGCGGGCTGGACCGCGGTCTTCACCGCGCTGCGGCTGCCGGCTGGCGCGAGCGTCCTCGTCGTCCCCATCCCGGTGCAGACCTACACCGCTCCGCTGCGCTGGCAGGCCGACACCGGCATGCCCGCCTCGATGTACGGCGGCTATTACATGGGGCCGACCTGGAGCGGTTCGGCTGCCACCGACGGCAACGGGCTATCGTCGGAAGCCGACTACCTGAACCAGCTCTGGGCGCAGTCAGCGGGCGTCCGCGTGACGCAGGTCGCCACCCTTCCGGCCAACGGACTGTACCCGGACATCCTGCAGATGCGGGCGCAGCTCGCCGGCTGGAAGCCGGCCGCCGTCGTCGCGGTCACGAGCATTCAGTCGGCATTCGGCCATTATCTGACCAGCCTGCTTGGCCGGCCGGCGGTTATCGCGGGAAATGTCGTCGGCTGGCGCCTCACCCATTATCGGCCCAGTGATTGACCGCTCGTCGCGAAAAGAATTACCGCCATCTCCGGAGGCCTTATAACAGAGGCAAAGGACGCCGATGGGCCGCTACCAGAAGTAGTTGTAGTGACCGTGATGCGGTCCTGGCCCGCTCGCCGGGCACACGGTCGTGCCCGCGGTCGGGTTGCCGGCGCCGGGCGTGACCGGCTCCACCTGGTTGCGGAAGCACGCGGCAACCACGACCCCGCCGCCGTTCACGGTGGTGGACACGTCGTTTTGCAGCCCGAAGCGCTGGCAGCCCAGGCTGACGAAGGACTGCTGAAGCCGCAGCGCCATATACAGGAACAGGTTGCGGGCCACCGGGGGAGACGGGCCAGGCTCGCGGGTCAGCAGGTTGACGTCCTGCTGCAGCCGTGCGCCCTGGATGCTCTCCATGTCAGCGCAGTACTCCGACGATGTCTGGCCCGCCGGCAGCGGCGGCATGTCCACCAGGGTCCGGTAGGTGTTGATCTTATCCGCGTTCTGGGTACCGGTGCCTTCCAGCGTCATCGGGTCATTGGGCGGGACAAGCGCGGCCGGGGCGCCCGGCTGGCCGGCGAAGGCGGCCGCCTGCAGCTCGTCGAGCGCGAGCCCCGTGGTGTCCGATCCCGGGCTGGCCAAGTCGGGTACCCGCCACGGGGTGCAGCCGATTGCCGGGTCCATGAAGTAGGTGAGCAGCCCGCCGTCGCCGCCATTGGTGAGCACGGTCGAGCCAGCTAGCTGCTGCTGGTTGGCGCTGGTGTCCTGGGCGGTCTGCCCGTTGCCGGTGGCTAGGTACTGGGTGGTGACGCCCGAGCTGGGGTTCTGGCCAGCCAGCCCGAAGCTTCGCATGGTCAGGCATGCCTGCCCGTCCCCGGCTGTGCCAGGGTTCGGGACGGTCAGCTTGCGTGCCTTGATCGCCGTGTTCGCCGCCGCGAAAAACGCTGCCGCGCCGCAGGCGCCGCCGTGGCCGAACGGCGACAGGAGGCCGCCGATGCTCTCGCCCGCGACGCAGGAGCTCTGCTGCAAGATGACGTCCGGGATGATCGATGCCGCCGGGAAGTCGCCAAGCGAAGCGCGCCACGCGCCAGTCATCTGCAGGTTCTTGCTGATCCGCCCGGCGGTCGTGCCGCCGGTGACGGAAGCCTCATCGGCGCCCACGAGGTTGAGCGTTTTGCCGTTGAAGCCGAACCACAGCGCCACGACGCTGTCACGCGGCACCTTCGGCACCGGCGGAGTCACCGCTGGCTTCGTGCCCCCGCTGACCACAAGCGGGTCATACATCGATATCTGCCCGGTACCGGTGTTGATGATCGCCGCCTGCACGAACGCGGCCTGCTCGGGGTTGGACTCGTTGCACGGCCCGTCGGCCGGGTCGGTGGCAGTAAGCCGGTAGGGCGTCGCGAGCCCAAGCGGCGACTGCGGGTTCGCCGGCACGATCAGCGTGCAGTCCACGTTGACGTGCAGGTTGATGACATTCAGGTTGACCACCGCGGCCGTGCCCCGCGCGCCGAACAGGCTGTTAAATCCCACGACCGTGATCGCCACCAGGCCGACGCCAGCCACGCCCGCGACCGCGGCGACGACACGGATGCGCTGCTGCAGCGCCTGCCGGTATCTCCGGTATCTCCTACGCCGGCTCCAGCGACTACGCCGGCTCCGGCCTAGCAGACCTGACATGCGACGGTCCCCTCTCAGATCACGATCGGGTCGCGACGCTCCCTACACACGAACGTTAGCGAGTTGTAATCAGCCCCACCTGCTGTTCCAACATTTCTTAGTCATTACGTCTCGCTGCCGGGCGATCACTCGCGGGACCACCGCCGTCCGTACCGGGCGCGGCGTCGGCGCCTTCCGGATCGGCGGGCTCCCGGGCCGCGCTATCCGCAATCTCCTGGATCCCCTCGGCTGCGTAGACGGCTTGCGTGAAGGCTTCCACGGCATTCCGGCACTGGTCCATGATGGCGGCTGACTGCTGCCTTCGCTCATCGGGGAAGAAGTCCCGCGACTGGATCTTCGCCAGCCAGCGGACCAGTTTCTCCAGGTCCTGCTCGTTCTCCTCCATCTCAGCGAACGTGTGCTTCCCGGCCCTGGTCTCCTTGTCGATCTCATCGAGCAGAGCGGTGCAGCGCTCGGCGAACTCGTCGTACTCCCGCCCCCGGTCGGCGCGGAAACGCCCGACGATCGTTTCATTGACCTCTGCCGACGAGATTGACGTACTCAAGACGAATACTGTGCCGCCCTGCCGGACAATGCCTTCGCTCAATTGCTGCAGGAACTCCGCATGGTGCGCCGTTTCAGGCAGGACCCAGGCGCCGTTGACCATGGTGGTCGCGCCGGCGGCCCGCAGGCGGCGCCACAGCGTGACCCGCGAGCTGGACGGTGTACTAGGAAGCTGAGCCAGGAGAAGCAGCCATCCCGATGCCCGGCTGTCAGCGTCCATGCAGATGCAACACCTGTTTTCGGCTCAGAGTGCAGAAACGGTCCGCGAAACCATCACGAAACCGCTCAGTAACGGCAAAACGGTCAGCCCGTCTCCTGCGCGACACCCCAACCATTCATCGTGACCATATAACAGTCCGGGCTCTCGCCGAATGGCGAGAGCCCGGACTAAGGGATGGGCTGGGTGTCAGGTCAGCCGACAACTAGCAGGACGCCGGCGGCGGCGATCAGGGCGGCTCCCGCGATTCCGTTGGCCAGGGCCATGCGGCGGCGCACCACGGGGAAGAGGGCTGCGAGTCCCATGCCGATCGCCAGTCCGATGCCGGCCTGTACCGCGCTTGACAGCGCCTGCTCGCCGGCCGAGAACCAGACCGAGGCGTGCGCGGGGACACCGTCGACCAGGCCGTAGGTGATGTTGTCGATGCTCAGCGCCCACGGCAGGATCCAGATGCCCCAGCGCGCCCTGGGCGTCTGCTCTAGCTCTTGCTTTGCTGCCCACGTCGAGTAGATGGCGAGCACGATCCAGTAGATCCCGAGCGCGACGAGAATCCCCGTCTGCAGGATGTTGCTGAGGCTGTCCGAGACAGACCAGTGGAAGGCCGTGCCGAGCAGGAACCCTCCTCCGTCGCCGACGCCGAACAGCAGGGCGAAGGGGACGGCTATCCGCCGGCTGACGATCGGGCCGACCGCGATGCACGCGATCAGGCTGTCCACTCCGAGTAGCAGGAAACCCATTGTGACCTCTCCGGGATTCGGGCCGGAATCCCTTGTAAAGAGCGACGTTGCGGCAAGCGATGTCGGCTTAGAAAGAACGCGTCTGTGCACCGGGATATGCACCGCTT
>JASHXJ010000220.1 GCA_030043595.1 Trebonia sp. | reverse complement strand
GTCGACCGGGCGGCCTGGAGCATCCCGCCGGTGGACAGCACCCGGGTGCGCTCGGCGGGCAGGTCGCCCGTGCCCGACTGCCACAGCGCCGAAGTCCCGCACCCGCACTCCGGGTGCACGTACAGCTCCGCGTCCGGGTTCGCCGCCGCCTTGCGGCGCAGCCCCTCCGGGCTGATGCCCGCGTGCACGTGGCATTCCCCGAGCCAGACGTGCAGGTTGGCGCGCCCGGTGACGCGCCGGACGTGGGCCCCGAGGAACTGGTCGGGGAGGAAGAGCACGTCGCGTTCGGCGGGGATCGCGGCGACGATCTCGGCGGCGTTGGCCGACGTGCAGCAGACGTCGGCTTCGGCCTTGACCTCCGCGCTCGTGTTCACGTACGCGACGACCGCCGCGCCGGGGTGCTCGCCCTTCCACTCCCGCACCTGCTCCGCCGTGATGCTGTCCGCCAGCGAGCAGCCGGCGGCGGCGTCCGGAATCAGCACGGTCCGTTCGGGAGAAAGGATCTTTGCTGTTTCCGCCATGAAGTACACCCCGGCGAGCACGATCACCCGCGCGGTGCTCGCGGCCGCGAGGCGGGCCAGGGCGAGTGAGTCACCGACGTGATCGGCGACCTCCTGGATCTCGGGTCGCTGGTAGTTGTGGGCGAGGATCACGGCGTCGCGCTGCGCGGCGAGCCGCCTGATCCGCTGGGCCCAGGAGAGCTCTGTACCGGTCATAGTTATCGACTATAGGTCGAAAACTTGTAGATTTCTACTGTGAGTCAAAAACTGGCTGAAGTCGCTACGATAGGCACTGTGCCCCCTGACTGTTTCCGTCACGAGGCGCTTGGGGTCGTCTTCCAGGTCCGCGACAAGCGGCTGAGCGTGCTGCTGTGCCAGCGCGCGGAGCCGCCATTCGAGGGTGCCTGGATGCTGCCAGGCGGCTTGCTGCTCGCCGACGAGCGGCTCGGCGCGTCCGCCGGGCGGCATCTCGCGGCCAAGGCGGACATCCCCGAGATAGCGCACCTCGAACAGCTTGAGACGCGCAGCGACCCGGTCAGGGACCCGCGCGAGCGGGTGCTCGCGACCGCCTACCTGGCGCTGGTCACCCCGGGTGCGCGGGCGCGGCTGCCGGCCGACACGGCGTGGCATCCAGTCGACGAGCTGCCGCCGTGCGCGTTCGACCACCGGTCGATCATCGGGTCGGCGCGGGAGCGGCTGCGGGCCAAGCTGTCCTACACGAACATCGGCTTCGCCCTGGCACCGGAGACGTTCACGATCTCGCAGCTGCGCGACACCTACGCCGCCGCGCTGGGCCACCCGGTGTCGGCGACCAACCTGCAGCGCATCCTGACCCGCAGGGGAGTGATCGAGCCGACGTCAGACGTCACCCGGCCGGCGGCGAGCGGCGGACGCCCCGCCACGCTCTACCGCTTCGCCTCTCGCGAGCTGGTGGTGACGAACCCGTTCGCCGCCTTCCGCCCGCGGGGAACCGCCGGGGCGCTGACGGTCTAACCCCGCGGCGCGGCGGCCTGCGGGCTCCGGCCGGATGTTTGTGCGATGTCCGGCCCCCCAGAGGGGGTCAAACAACGCACAAAGGGGCCGAAACCGGCCGCGGTCAGGACAGGTGCCTGTCGAACGCGCGGCTGAACTGCAGGCGCATCACGGTGGGGATGGTCTCGACTTCCAGGGCGGTGCGCATGTTGGGGATGGCCTCTGTCTCGATCCAGCGGCGAAGCGCGGCGGGGTCGGCGCGATTCTCCGCGGTGACGGCCAGCCGCAGGCCGGGTTTTGCGGACGATCCGCGCAGCGCCGCGTCGGCGCCCCGGATGGTCGGATGGCTCTCCAGTTCGTCGGTCAGCGCGCCGGTGACCGCGTCGGCGGGCAGTGTCGTCCTCCCGTGCACGTGATCCGGCTCCAGTGGCAGGCGCCGCACCGTCTTGGTGCTGGTCTGAGCGGCCATCCACCACAGCGCGAGCAGGGCGATGACGGCGCAGACCGCGGCCGTGACCGGCCACACCCAGCTGTGCTGCGTCGGGTACTGGACCTGCGAGTGCGTGAGCAGCGGCGCGCTGGAGCTTCCGAGCACGGAGGTGGAGGCAGCCAGGGCGCGGGCAAGGACGGCGCCGGCGCCGAGGAGCAGGATGAGCCCGATGACCACGAGCCCGATACGGCTGACCCGCGCGGTGTGCCGTGACATGGGCGATCAGCCTTTCTTCCGGCGCAGCCGGACCTTGATCTGCATCGGCCACAGCGGATCGAGCGCCACCAGGCGCTCCGCGACCACACTGTGCACCTTCTCGCGCAGGCCGGAGGTGTCGCGCAGCCGGGTGGTGGCGCGCACCCTGACGGAGTGGCGTCCGGTCCGCACCGTGGCCTTGTCGATGCCGGGCACGTCCGCGACGAGCCAGCTGAGCGAGCGGCGCAGGCTGCGCCGCGGCACGCCGATCACGACCGACGAGTCACCGGATGCCATCGGGATGGCCCGCGTCCGGCCGGGAAGCAGGGCGATGAGGATGAGCAGGAAGCCGACGAACGCCACCGCCGAGGCAACGGCGAGCGTGCCTGTATCGGCCCAGTGCACGCTGGACTGCAACGGGCCGGCGAGATCGCTGTGCGGCACCTTCCACAGGGCGTGGCTAAGCGCGGCTGACGCTGCCCAGATGCAGCCCAGAATCCCCGCCACCGCCAGCACCGCCGCGACGAGTACCCCCGGGATGGTCCGCCGGGGCCGGAACACCTGACGGGCTTTGCGGCGCGGGCCTGGCTGTGACCAGGCGGCGGCCCGGGCCGGGCGCGGCGGCTCGCCGCGCGGCGGCAGGACCAGCGTTTCGCCGTGCTGGCCGGCTGTCTCGCTCATCACTACCTCCCGCGCAGCAGGCGGGCTACCTCAATGTCCACGTGCCGGACCTCAAGGCCGGTCAGGCTGGTGACCCGCTCGATGACGTGCCTGCGGACCTGCTGGGTCAGGGTGCGCACGGGGGCCGGGTAGGCCAGCGTCAGGCGCAGCTGGATCATGGTCAGGTGCCCGTCGATGCGAGCCGAGACACGGGCGCTCCCGGAACCGGACTGGCGGCCCAGGGTGATCCCCATCAGCTGCGGGGCTACCCCGCCGGTCCGCTCGACCTCGGAGACGGCCTGAGCGGCCACCTTGGTCACCACACGGTCGGTGAGCGTGGTGCGGCCCCGCTGCCCGGGCCTGTTCAGCGGGGTTCCCTCCGCGGACGGGGCCGCCACGGTGAGGGTGCTCACTGCGGCCTCCGCTCCCGTGGTGCGAACAGCCTGGACAGGTCAAGCTCGCCGGCCAGCGCCCGCCCGGTGATGTAGCCAACCAGGCCGAGCACCAGGACGATCACGAACGCCGACCAGCCGCCGAACGCGCCCGCGAAGCCCAGCGCGATTCCGAATACCAAGCCAAGGACCGGCATCATGCGAGCCTCATCCATTAGCAGAATCCTCCCGTTCTGTGTTACTTCGCCTCGTTGCGGCCGTCCGCCGGCACCGGCGCCCGCGGCCTTTCCGCGGCCCCGGATTTCGCCCCGGCCCCGGATTTCGCCCCGGCCCGCGCCGGCGGCGACGTGATGTCGGCGATCACGACGTCCACGTCCCGGCCTGGCACGAGCGGCTCAACGGCCTGCCGGATTTCGGCCGCGACCTGCGGCAATGGCAGCCCGTACCGGGCCACCACGCTGACTTCGACCTCGCCGGCCCGCACCGCCACGCCGGACACGGTCCGGCCGGGCAGGTAGGTGGCCACCGGGATGCCGGGTGTTTCGGTCAGCCCGGCCACGGAGGGGCATCTGGTCACGGCGCGGGCGATGAGGTCGGCGAGCCCGGCCACATCCGCGGGTGCCCGGGCGCTGGCGGCCTTGCTCGTCATTGAACCCGCGGCGACGTGTCGGTGTCCTGCTCGCCCGGAAGGTGGATGTCGTCGATGCCGACGTTGACCTCGGTGACCTCCAGGCCGCAGATCCGTTCCACGGAGCCGATCACGTTGCCACGCACGGCCGCCGCCAGATCCGGGATGGACACGCCGTACTCGACCACCAGGTCGATATCGGCGGCGGCCTGCCGGGCGCCGACCTCGACCGCCACGCCCTGCGTGGCGCTCGCCGCGACGCCGGGGACGCGCTGCCGCACGGCGCCCATCATGCGCGCGCTTCCCCCGCCCATGGCGTACACGCCGTCTATCTCGCGGGTAGCAAGCGCGACGATCTTCGCCACCACGACATCGGCGATGGTCGTGTTGCCGTGTTCGCTCGTCAGTTCCGCGGCGGCCCGGCGCGGCGCGGGAACAGGAGTCATCGAAGTGCTCGTGCTGGTGGTTTCAGTGTCGGATGTGCTCACCGTCTCGGTCCCCTTACGTCGCTGTCTGCCTGAAATCCCGCCGCCTTCGGCCGGCACCGCCGGCCGGCGCCGTCGACGGGCGCCGTCCCCCCGGGGGCAGGACGTACCCAGGAAGACGCCGCGTCCCCGCCGGATGTCACGGGAGTTGCAGATGTGAATTGTGTCACATAGAGGGAGTCGATCTGCCGCCGCATGGGCATCCGGACTGTAGGGCGCGCATGCCGACCGGCGGCGCAAGAGTTGGAGCTCGGCATGCTCAGGGCGCGGCAAACCGATGGGGCAGCGGCGGCAGGAGCCGCGCTCTATGTGGCAAGCAGCGCGCATACCGAAGGCCCTTCGCCGGACCGGGAACGAGGGCCGGCCGCGACCGCCCTCGATGACGCCACCCTCGTCGTGCGGGCCCGCGAAGGCGACGTCACCGCGTTCGAGACCCTGGTCCGGCGCTACCGGGTCACCGTGTACCGGATCGCGGCGCGCATCCTCACCGACCCGCCCGCCGCCGCGGACACCGCCCAGGAGGCATTCATCACCGCCTGGCGGCGCCTGCACGAGATCAAGGCCGAGCAAGCCTTCGCCGCGTGGCTGTACCGCATCACCGTCACGCGGGCGCTGAGCGCCATGCGCAGCCGTGCGGTGCGGCCCCTGGTTCCACTCGACGAGGAGACGACCCCTGCCCTGGACCGCGCTCCCGGACCGGAGGAGCGAGCGCTCGCCGATGGCCTGGCGGCGGCGCTGCGCCGCGCCCTGAACCACCTGACACCCGAGCAGCGGGCCTGCTGGGTCCTGCGGGAAATGGAGGGAATGTCCTATGAAGAGGTCGCCAGCATCCTGCACACGACTCCCGGCGCCGTCCGCGGACGGCTGCACCGGGCCCGGCCACTGCTGGCGCAGGAGCTTAGGCCATGGCGGTGAACCTGGCCGGCGACCGTCTTCCGTGCGGCCACCGCGTCGACCAGCTGTGGGCCTGCCTCGGCAGCGGCGCCCCCGACGAGCACGTCCGTGCGTGTGAGTACTGCCAGGCAGCCCTCGCCATGATCCGCCCGCTGCGCACGGCCACCAGCGAGCTCGCCGCCCAGCCGGTGCGGGTCCCGGCCGACCTTCCCCGCCGGGTCATGGCCGTGATCGGCCCCCGGATTCCGCCCGCTCCCCGGATCGCGGTGCCCGTGGCCGCCCCGGACCGGCTGGCGATCAGCGTGCGCGCCGCGGCCATGGTCTTGCGCGCCGCCGGCGACAGCGTCGAGGGCGTGCGCGCCCGCAGCTGCAGGCTCACCCCGGCCGCGGTCGGGCCGAACGCCTCCGCGGGCCTCAAGCTCACGATCAGCGTCCGCTACGGCCTGCCGGCACTCAGCGCCGCCAGGGCCGTGCGCCGGGCAGTTCGCGCCGCCGCCCGCGCCCAGCTGGGCCTGACCCTGGGTCCCATCGACATCGAGGTAGTCGACATTCACGCCGCGTAAAAGGTGACGGTCGTGCCCTATCTCTATATTTATCCCGAACGATCCGTCACTTCGCCCCATGGCCACCCTGCCTGCCGTCGGTGAGAATCGAGGCGGCGGGGAGGGCTCCGGTGACCAGCGGAAGAACGGCAGGCGGACATGACTGAGACCAGCGCGCAGCAGCTCACCATCGGATTCGTCGGACTCGGCCACATGGGCCGGCCGATGGCGCGGAATCTGCACAGAG
>JASHXJ010000219.1 GCA_030043595.1 Trebonia sp. | reverse complement strand
CGGCGCAGCGCGTGCTCGCAGCGTTCCCGCAGTTCCCGCTGCTCCTGTCCCGGGCGGGCCTTTGTCTCGGGCAGGTGGTGGGCGCCGATGCCCAGATCGCGGGCGGGGTCGAGGGCGCATTTCTCGGCGAGTTCTGCTGTTGCCTGCAGGAGGCTTGCCGCGACCGTGACGCGTTCGGCGGTGGCGGCCATGTCTTGCTGGCTGGCCAGGTATGCCAGGCCGTTGTGCGGGGCGAGCCGGGGCGAGCCGAGCGGGACCAGGTGCCTGGCGGCGTCCAGCACCTGCGCGGCCAGGCTGTCGGCAGGGTCCAGGTACCTGACGGCGTTGGTCAGCACGGCGGGCGTTTTCGTCTGCTGCGCCAGGTCCGCCATCCGGGCGGCGCGGATGGTGCTCTTGTGCTCCAGGTGGTCGACGATCTCGATGACGGTGTCGCCGCGGTGGCGCCAGCGGTCCAGGGCCTTCCTGGCTTCGTCTGGGCGGCGGGCAGCCACCGCCTGGCCGACGTCGCTGCCCGGGCCGAGGAGGAGGACGAGGCCGTCCGCGTGATCGGCGATCATTCTGGGCGTCACGACGGGCGTGTCTTCCCTGCGAACGGCGGCGTGGGCCGCGGACACCAGGCGGCACAGCGACGCCCAGCCCCGGCGGCTGGTCGCGAGGAGCGTCATCCGGCCCGTTCCGGGTCCGGCGCCCAGTGCGAGGTCGGCGCCGAGTACCGGCTTGATCCCGGCGCCGGCGCATGCCTGGGCGTGCTTGAAGGCGCCGTACAGCCCGTCCCGGTCGGTCAGCGCCAGCGCGGGCATGCCAAGCTCCGCCGCCCGCGTGACCAGTGCCGCAGGGCTCGCCGTGCCGTAGCGCAGCGAGAACGACGACGCGACGTGCAGCTGAGCGAACTGCGCTAGCGCGTACGTCACCTGTGCAAACCCCCCATGAGCCGACGGCTGGCCGTCAGTCCGTCACCCGGCGCAGCGTCCAGGTGCCGGCGGCCACGTCCCGGCGCAGCTCGTAGCTGCCCGCCGGCTGACCCTGGCCGGCCGCTGCCCGGACCGCCTCGACCGCCTCGACCGCCTCGACCAGCCAGAACTCCAGCTCGGGCAGCTCCGGGACCGGGCCGGGCTCCTGCCACCACTCCCGGTTGACCACCCAGTGGTCGATGAGGTCGCGTACTGCATAGCGCCTCCCCCGCCACGCGAACCTGGCCGGGCGGCCGTCCTCCCTGGCCTGGACCTCGACCGGATCGCCATACACCCTGTTCATGTGCCGTCTCGCACCCCGCATGCCTGAACCGCCAGCACTGCCCGGAACGACTCGCCGCCCGGGGCGGCAACTTGACTCGCCTGGGGACAGACAGGCGTACTAGTTGTTCTAAAGGCTCAGCATGCCGAACTGTACGATCGAATATAAGTTCACTAACTTGGATAGTCAAATTTAACTCTGACAACGCTGGTACCACATTGCGTTTCAGCAGCCGGGGCATCGCGGCCAGCTGGTATGGGACAAATCACTCATACCGGACGCAGTGTGCGCGGCCGGAACCACCTAGGACCCGAACGGCATGGACAAAGCGGACAAAGCGGGCGATAAATCATGCCGATCGGGTCCTAAGTCGGATTTGTCTCAGCATCTGAGATAGCCGTCGTGGACGAAACGGGCCTGCATGACGTGTCACGGGCGAGCGGGCGGCCACGTGCGGGCGGGGACGCGGGAAAGCGGGAAGGGAGAAGGCGGGGAGGCGGGGAGGCGGGGAAGGGCGGACGTTACGGCTGGGGGGACCAGCCGGGGATGGGGTAGGCCGCGAGCAGGTCGCGGATCTCGGCGGCGATCCGGTCGAGGGCGGCCTCGTCGTCCTTCTGCGCGGCGACGATCGCATCGTCGATCCAGGCGGCGAGCTGAGGCATGTGCTGCTGCGTCAGGCCGCGCGTGGTGATCGCCGGCGTGCCAAGGCGGATGCCGGAGGGGTCGAACGGGCGGCGTGAGTCGAACGGGACCGTGTTGAAGTTCAGCTCAATGCCGGCCCTGTCCAGCGCCTTGGCGGCAGGCTTGCCGCCGATCCCCTTCGACGTCAGGTCCACCAGCAGCAGGTGGTTGTCGGTCCCGCCGGACACCAGGTCGTAGCCCCGGGCCAGCAGCGCGGACGCGAGGGCGGCGGCGTTGGCCACGACCTGCGCGGCGTAGGAGGGGAACGACGGCTCGGCCGCCTCCTTCAGCGCCACCGCGATCGCGGCGGTCGTGTGATTGTGCGGGCCGCCCTGCAGGCCGGGGAACACGGCCTTGTCGATCGCCGACGCGTGGCCGGCATCGGTCATGATCATCGCGCCGCGGGGGCCGCGCAGCGTCTTGTGCGTCGTAGTGGTGATCACTGGCGCGTATCCAACCGGTGAGGGGTGCGCGCCGCCGGCGATCAGTCCGGCGATGTGCGCGATGTCGGCGACGAGCACCGCGCCCGCCTCGGCCGCGATCGCGGCAAAGGCCGGGAAGTCGATCGTGCGCGGGATCGCTGTGCCGCCCGCGAAGATGATCTTGGGGTGTTCCTTCAGCGCGAGGTCGCGCACCTCGTCCAGGTCGACCCGGCCGGTGTCGCGGCGCACTCCGTACTGCACGGCGTTGAACCACCGGCCGCCGACAGACACCGCCGCCCCGTGCGTCAGGTGGCCGCCCATCGGCAGGGCCATCCCCATGACCGTGTCGCCCGGCTGGGCGAACGCCAGGTACACCGCCAGGTTCGCCGGCGACCCCGAGTACGGCTGCACGTTCGCGTGGTCCACGCCGAACAGCGCCTTCGCCCGCTCGATCGCGAGCGACTCGATCTGGTCGATGAACTGCTGCCCCTCGTAGTATCTCTTGCCGGGGTAACCCTCGGAGTACTTGTTCGTCAGCACGGTGCCGCATGCCTCAAGCACGGCCAGCGACACGTAGTTCTCCGACGGGATCAGCCGCATCTTCTCGGCCTGGCGACGTGCCTCGTCGTGGATCAGCTCCGCGATCTGCGGATCCG
>JASHXJ010000218.1 GCA_030043595.1 Trebonia sp. | reverse complement strand
TGGCCAGCCGCCTCGCCGACCGCCCGGTCAGCCGCGCGCCGGCGCAGGAGCCGCCCGGCCGGACACTCACCGCCCGCGGCGGCGGTGCGCGGCCGCTCGTCGTCCTTGTCGACAACTACGACTCGTTCACCTACAACCTCGCGCACCTGCTCATCACCGCCGGGTGCCACGTCGAGGTGGTCCGCAACGACGAGATGCCGGCCGGGCAGGTGACGGCGTCCGGGGCGGCGGGCGTGGTGATCTCACCGGGACCGTGCGCCCCGCCCGAGGCCGGGATCAGCGTGGACGTCGTCCGCGGCTGCGCCGGGCGGACGCCGCTGCTCGGCATCTGCCTAGGGCATCAGGCGATCGCGGCGGCATATGGCGCGGCCATTGTCAGGGCCCCCCGTCCGGTCCACGGGCAGGTCTGCGAGGTCGCCCACGACGGCCGTGGCGTCCTGGCGGGCCTGCCGCAGGGATTCCACGCAACCCGCTACCACTCGCTGATCGTCGACGAGGACACGCTGCCAGCCGAGCTCGTGATCACCGCCCGGTCCGGCCGCCTCCCGATGGGCCTGCGGCACGCCACCGCTCCGGTCGAGGGCGTGCAGTTCCACCCCGAGTCCATCCTCACCGCGCACGGCGCCGCGATCATCGGTAACTTCGTGCGGGCAACTCGACGTACGCCGTGACTCATCCAGCCGTACCCAGGCCCAGCCGACGCGGAGGTCGCGGCTAGCGCTTGCGGCCGACCGCAGCCCAGCCTGACACCTCGTAGTCGTCCACGGAGATGCCCGGCTCGGGATGCCACCGGTGGATCTGCACCACTCCGGGTTCGACGAGGTCCAGATCCTGGAAGAAAGCGGTGACCTCCGCGAAGTTGCGCCGCGTCTGCGCGGTGGCCACCTGCTGGTTGTAGCGCCGCGCGCCTTCGGCGACGACTTCGGCCTGGATGTCGCTCGCGGGGTGGGTGATCACGAGGAAGCTGCCCGAAGGTACCGAGTCCATCAGCCGCGCGCTAATCCCGTACGGGTCCTCAGCGTCGCTGATCAGGTGCAAGATCCCGACCAGCACCACGGCGATCGGCTGGCTGAAGTCCAGCGTCCCGGCTGCCTTCGCCAGGATCTCACCGGGCCTGCGCACGTCTGCCTCGAGGTATTCGGTCGCGCCTTCCGGCGTGCTGCTGAGCAGGTTGCGGGCGTGCGTCAGCACGATCGGATCGTTGTCCACGTAGACGATCCGCGCGTCCGGAGCAATGGACTGGACCACCTCGTGCACGTTCGGGCTGGTCGGGATGCCCGTGCCAATGTCGAGGAACTGCCGGATGCCCTCCTCGGCCGCCAGGTAGGCCACCGACCGGTTCAGGAAGGCGCGGTTAGCCCGGATGTCGCGGGTAATCGTCGGCCGTGCGGCCATCACCGCTTCGGCAGCCTCGCGGTCGGCGGCGAAATTGTTCTTGCCGCCCAGCCAGTAGTCATACACCCGGGCCGGATGCGCGACAGAGGTGTCGATCTTCGGTGGCTGCCGCGCATCAGAGGTGATGTCGCCGTCTGCCTGGTTGCCAGCCACTATCGCCTTCTTCGCTCGATGGACACTGAGACCGCTGCGGAGGCGCGCCTGACGCCCCGTCCGCCTTGCACCAGCCTAGCCCAGATTGTCCCGGCGTCCGCCAGCCAGTGCCAGCCGGGCGGCGCTCACGTCGTCCCGGCCGTGGCCGGCGTCCACGGCCGTCTGCCACTGCCGGGACAGGGCACGGAGCAGAGGCAGGGAGCCCCCGTCGCCAGCGGCGGCGATCGCCAGGTCCACGTCCTTGAGTGCCCACTGCAACGGGAACTCGGGCGCGTAATCGCCCTGCGCCATCTTGTGCAGCTTCGCGTCGGCGATCGGCGCGTCGAGCGGTCCACCCTCGATCGCTCCGGCCAGCTCGCCTGCGTCGATGCCCAGCCGCCCGGCTAGCTCGAGGGCCTCGGCAACCCCCTCGATCAGGGTGGCCATGTAAGCGTTGACGACCAGCTTCATCTTGCTGCCCTGCCCGGCCGGACCCAGCCACACGGTCTTGCGGCCGATGGCCGCGAAGGCCGGGCGCAGCAGCGGCTCCGCCGTCGCGGGGCCGGACGCAAGGATAAGGAGCTGGCCGGACTCGGCCGGCCCTTTGCTGCCCGAGACCGGTGCGTCCACGAACATGACATCGGGCCGCGACCGGCCCAGCCTGCCGGCCATCCGCCCTGTCGCTTCGAGGCCGATCGTGCCCATCTGCGCCCACGCGGCACCCCGCGCGAACGCGTCGGCGGCCCCGTCGCCGAACACGACCGATTCGGTGACGTCGCCAGTCGGCAGCATCGTGATCACCGCACGGGCGCCGCGGACCGCGTCGGCCGGTGAGGCGGCCACGATGACGCCACTGGCGGGCAGCGGCGCTGTCGCCGACGCCGACCGGTCCCACGCCGTGGTGCGCAGCCCCGCGGCGGCCAGGTTGCGCGCCATCGCCGCGCCCATGATGCCGGTCCCGAGCACCGCAACCGTGCCGTCGCCATCGTTTCCCTGTGTCATCTGAGACTCCCGGTTGAGCGTGTCTCGTCCCGAGGGCGGTTCTACCCGCCGCGGGCAGGTTCGACCAGCGCGGCGATGACCGTCGGTGTTACTGGCGTGACTCCAGGGTAGGGAGATCTCTACTCGGCACGGGGAGAGGGAGGGAACCATGGCGATCGGCGTGTACTTCAATCCCGCAGCGATGACTGCCGCGCAATACGACGAAATCATCACGGAACTCGAGGCGGTCGGCGCGGGCAGCCCCGCCGGGCGGCTGTACCACGCGTGCTTCGGCTCCAGGGACAAGCTGCAGGTGTTCGACATCTGGGAATCCCCGCAGGACTTCGACAAGTTCGGCGAGACCTTGATGCCCATCCTGCAGAAGATCGGCATCGACGCCGGCGAGCCGATGATCGAGCCGGTCCACAACCTCATCCGGGGCTGACATCGAGAGGACAAGGAGGTCCGCACCATGCTCGGAGAACAGATCGGCGAGGAAATCGGCCAGATCACGGGGATCCGCATACTGCCCGACGAGGGCGCCGGCTCGAAGGTGGAGGTGTCGTTCCAGTCGAACGGGACCCTGCTCGGCACCCACGTGACCACCATCGGCACGTACGTCTCCATGACCCGGCCGGACGGGATGCTCTTCGGCGAAGGCCAGGGCGTCACCATGACAGAAAACGGTGAGATGGCCGCCTGGCGCGGCCAGGGCATCGGCCACTTCACCGGCCACGGCAGTGCCGTGTCCTACCGCGGGGCCGTCTACTTCCAGACCACCGCGGAGCGGCTCGCACGACTCAACGGCATCGCCGGGGTATTCGAACACGAGTCGGACGAAAGCGGCAAGACCCTGGACCGCACCTACGAGTGGAAGTAGCGGTTCCGGGCAGTCGCAACGGTTCGTTCGGAATAATGATTGTCAGCCTGGCAGGCACTCGACGGCGCCAGCGGCGATAGCGGCCGCGAGCTGGGCGTGATCTCGCTGGTTCTGCTCGGCGTACCGGCAGGCGAACCGGCCGATCGCGGCGGTGAACTTCTGGCCCTTCCCGATGTAGCCATCGATGGCCACCGGGTCGCCGGTGCGGGCGTGCGCGCGGGCGAGCGTCTCGCCGCATGCGGTGGCGAACTCGACGAGTCGAGGGGCGATCAGGGCGGTGCTCGGGATGATCTTCATGTCCCGGAACTGCCGGACGTAATAGTCCCTGCCGTCCAGTGAACCCCAGCCGACGAAGATGTCGGTGGCGCTTTGCATGAGCCGCTTGCCGCTGATCACGCGGGCACCGTGGCTGCCGTGGCGGCTCGGCTGGGCGTGCGCCTCATACACCGACGGTCCGGCCTGCTTGACCTGCAAGAACAGCGGATCGGCACCGGTCCGGCCCTCGAGCAGGACCAGGTACACCCGCATTCCGACGCTGCCCACTCCGACGACCTGGCGGACCACGTCGACCTCGGTGAACCGGTCGAACAGGGTCCGCCGGTCTTCCTGGAGGGTCAGCCGGTACCCGGCCAGGAGGTGATCGACGAGGGCCGCCTGTTCGTCGTCGCTGATCGTGACGCGGACCGGTGGGTCCTCGGTTATCCGGGGGCGCCCGTTCGCCATCACCGTGAGCTTGGCGAACGCGCCGCGGCTCGTGCGGCGCTCCCGCCTCTTCTCGATGTGGACGGAAACCCGCCCGCGGTCGGCTGGCTCGAAATAGCTGATCAGGCTGTCGACGCGCGTGCCGTCGTACCAGATGTCGAGTTCAGGCATCGCGGTGTACTGCCGCATGCGGCGGCAGTAAGCGTCCACGCCGGCGGTTACCGCGGCGGCTGCTTTCGCCGGCGTGAGCCGGTTCTCCCGGGCCGCCACTGCAAGGCTGGTGGCGAAGCGCTTGACGTCCCACTCGAACGGGCCGGGCAGCGTCTCGTCGAAATCACGCAGGTCGAACGACAGGTTCCGTTCCGGCGTGGCCCACAGCCCGAAGTTCAGCACGTGGGCGTCACCGCACAGCTGCACGATCAGCCCGCTGTGCGGCGCGGCGGCCAGGTCGCTGGCCATGACGGCCGCGGCGCCGCGGTAGTAATTCCACGCTGACAGTGCCATCCGGTGATGCCGGATGGGAACGAGCTCGGGGACGCGGATCTGGTTCTGGGCCAGGATCGTCGCAAGCGCGTCGTGCCCGCGATCTTCCTCTCGCCAGTGTCCGAGGGTGTCCCGTTGCGCCCTCTTCCTTGCCGCCTTTCCCGATGCCCGCCGCTCGGCGCTCGTCGCCCGCAGGTCGTGCGGCATGGTCCCCGTCATCCCCGTCATAGGAGCGACAGTATACGTTCCGTCAATGATCAGTCACGATCTGCATATATGTCACCGCCTGGCCGTGCCAGGCGGCATGGCCGTAACCGGCGACGGGCAGCATGTCCAGCTGTGGGACACCGCCACCGGTGCCCTCATGGCTCGGGTCGCGTGCTCGGGAAGCGTATTCGCCGCCGCACCCTTCGCCGCCGCACCGGGCGGAGCCGGGCACGGCGGGCGGCTCGTGATGGCGCACGGCGACGCTGGAATCTCCGAGTGGCAGGTCCACCCCAGGAGGTCGTGACCGCTTCACCGTGATCCCTGCACAGCGGACATGCGCCGGATGGCCGGCGAGCGCAGGCTGAAGCACGGAAGGAGCAGGAGGATGGACCCAGACAGCTGACCCGGCCCGCCGCAACGCGACGGGATCCCGCCGTAGGCGGATCGATAAGCCTTTCCCTCAGTCGGACCACCTCGCGCCGTACGTCAGTCCCACGCGCAGATGCTCATATCGCAATTCGACATCGCCGTTGGCATCCGGACGTATCAGTGCCTCCGGCGCGGCGTAGTCGTCGACCATTCCGCGTGGCAGCCCGGATAGCTTCCAGGCATGCTTCGCGCGTCCCGACGAGCCGAACCGTATCCGGAGGTCAAATTCATCGCAACGGCGAAGTGGCTGGAATGCGTAGCGGCGGGCGAACGGCTGCCCCTCCGGAATCACCACGCGGACGCTTATCGTGTGCGACTCACCCAGCCGCAGGGTCCGTGCCAGCGTGATTGAGTTGCGGAAGTAGCCGGCTGTTGGCCACTCACTGCTGATCAGCGTGCCGCCCTGCAGCACCGTTAGCTCGGCTCCGCGCGCGCCGGTGACCTCGCCGTCAGGGAACGGAATGCCGGTCGATATGACGATTTCCCCGACGTCATCGCGGGCCGCGACCACAAGCCGTTCCTCGATGGCGGTCGGCCGGGCACCGTCGAGCAAGAGCACGGTACACAGTCGCGCCAGGTACCAGTCGCCGAGCGGGTCGCCGCTGGCCGGGCCGGCCGGCGGACTCGCTGACGCCGCGACGATCCTGATCGCTTCGTCGGCACGCCGCCGCGCGGTCCGTATGTCTCGGTGCAGCGTGTCGGCCAGCCACCGCATGCGCTCCTCGAGAAACCGGTGCCGGACATCCTCGCGCAGGGCCAGGGCCGCCGCGAACGCTGTCCTCAGGTCCTCGGGGAGGCTGATGGCCTGCTCTTCAAGGAACCTGGTCAGGCGCTGCCTGATGTCATCTGGGTGGCCATCGGGATCGATCCCGGCTACGGCCCTTAGGGTAGGCCCCAGTCGCTCGCCCAGGTCCCCCGCCATAATCCCGCGCCCGTGGCGCAGCCGACTCAGTTCGTCCCCCAGCGCTCCCACCGCTCTGCCCTTCCCCGCACCGGATGTCCACGTTTTGTCAATGATTGCTCCTGGCGGCAAGGCCGACAATCGCTTCAGTAATCGAATTCGGTGTTGACAGTGGATGAGCGGGACGGGGCGGTAACTTCTGGGCAAGCGAGTCCAGTCGTGCGCGATCGTGATTCTCGCCGGTCGCATGGACCGTACCGGCTCACACCGGCAACTTCCCAGGCGCCTGCGACGGCTACCGCTGGTTCGCCCAGCACCCGATGCCGAACCGGCCAGGTGTGCCAGGATGGACCGTATGCCTGCCGTCCCCGAGAGCTCTGCCGCGTCCGCTGACGCCGGCCATCCGACGGCCAACGACTATGACAGCTTCGCCGAGGCGTACGCGGCCGAGACCGAGGCCAACCTCATCAACGGCTACTACTGCCGGCCCGCGATCCTCGATCTGGCCGGGGACGTGGCCGGCCGCCGGATCCTCGACGCCGGCTGCGGATCGGGCCCCCTGTTCGCGGCGCTGCGCGACCGGGGCGCGATCGTGACCGGCTTCGACAAGAGCACGAAGATGCTGGACCTCGCCCGGCGGCGGCTCGGCCCCGGCGCGGACCTGCAGGCCGCCGACCTGAGCCGCCCGCTGGCGTTCCCCGACGGCGCGTTCGACGATGTCATCGTGTCCCTGGTGCTGCACTACCTGGAGGACTGGACGGCGCCGCTGGCCGAGCTGCGGCGCGTGCTGACGCCCGGCGGTCGGCTGATCGTGGCCGTCGATCATCCCCTCGTCTTCCCGCTGGCCAGGCCCGGCGCCGGCTATTTCGCGACGACCAAGTGGTCCGAGGAGTACACCTTCGCCGGGCAGAGCGCCGTGCTGACGTACTGGCACCGGCCGCTGCACGCGATGACGGACGCTTTCACCGCAGCCGGCTTCCGGATAGCCGTCATCAGCGAGCCACCCCCCGCACCAGGTGCCCGCGAGCTGTTCCCCGCCGAGATCGCGGCCAAGCCGAGGTTCCTGTGCTTTCTGTTCTTCGTCCTGGAGGCCGCCTGACTGCCGCGCGCCGTGGCCCTGCCGGCATAGCCAGGTAGACGCTTGACACGAAGGCGATCACGCGCTCGGGGGAGCGTTGGTTCAGTACGTGATGCTACGGAACTGGTCGCGAGCGCGCTCGAGCTGGGCGGCTCGCTCGCGGGGCCAGCCGAAGGCGCGGGCGGCCTGGCCGCCCAGGTCCGCGCCCGCCGCGCCGCTGGTGAAGTGGATGTACTCGCCCCAGTTCATCCGCCTGGTGTACGTGCTGTCCTGGTCGCGCGGGAAGTACGCGGCCAGCAGCGTGAAGAACCTGGCCATGACGGCGGCCTGCCCGCAGTCCCGCCACAGCGGGTAGAACCAGTCCCGGAACCAGCGGGTACCCGGCTGCGGGAAATCGTCGGCGTTGCCGGTGAACCGGCGCTGCACGCGCCGGGCTGCGCGGTCCATGCCGAGTGCGGTGTA
>JASHXJ010000217.1 GCA_030043595.1 Trebonia sp. | reverse complement strand
CGGCGGGCATCTCCAGGCCGGTCAGGTCGGCGCTGCTGACCCGCACCGTGCCCTCGCCCATCGCGGCGAGCGCGCAGTGCGCGAGCGGGGCCAGGTCGCCGGAGCAGCCGAGCGACCCGTACTCGCGCACGACCGGGGTGATGCCCGCGTTGAGCATCGCCGCGTAGGTGCGCGCCGTCTCCAGGCGTACGCCTGTGCGACCGGTCGCCAGCGTGGACAGCCGCAGCAGCATCAGCGCGCGGATCACCTCCGTCTCCACCTCCGCGCCCGAGCCGGCGGCGTGCGAGCGGATCAGGCTGCGCTGCAGCTGGGCGCGGTAGGCGTGCGGGATGTGCCGCGTCGCCAGCGCGCCGAAACCTGTGGACACCCCGTAGTGCGGCTGGTCGTCCCCGGCGAGCGCCTCGATGACCTTGCGGGTGGCGGTGATCTCGCCCGCGGCTTCCGGCGACAGCTCGACCAGGGCGTCGCCGCGGGCGACGGCTACGACGTCGGCGAAGCTCAGCGGGCCGGTGCCCACGATGATGGTGTCCACGTGCTCCATCGTTGGCCCTGTCGTGCCGTTACGCCAGGGCCGATGGCCTCGTATTGTCTGGTATCCAAGACAATGTGAGCGACGTCCCCGCGGCACGTCAGGTGCTGCGGATCCTGCGGTACCTGTCGCGGCAGCCGCGTCCGGTCCCGGCCAGCGCGATCGCCCGCGACCTCGCCTTGCCCCGCTCGACCACCTACCACCTGCTGAACGAGCTGATCGCTGCGGGCTTCGTCGTGCACCTGGCCGACGACCGCCGGTACGGGCTCGGCGTCAGCGCCTACGAGATCGGCACCGGCTACGTGCGCCAGGAGCCGCTGCAGCGGCTGGCCCGGGTGCCCTTGTCGGGTCTGACCGACGCGACCGGGCACAGCTCGCACCTGGCGGTCATGCACGGCAGGGAGGTGCTCTACGTGATCGAGGAGCGGGCGCCGGGTCGCGCGCCGCTGGTCACCGACGTGGGGGTCCGGCTGCCCGCGCAGCTGACGGCGAGCGGCCGGGCGATGCTCGCCGCCCTTCCGGCGGCCAATGTCCGCGCGCTCTTCCCGAACCCGGGCGCCTTCGTGCTGCGCACCGAGACCGGCCCGCGCACGCTGCGCGACCTGCGCGCGCTGCTCGCCGAGGTGCGAGGCCGCGGTTACGCGACCGAGGACGGCGATGTCACCCCGGGCCTGAAGTCGGTGGCCGCGGCGGTGCTCGACCACGCGGGCCACCCGGAGGCGGGCGTCGCGGTGACGTTCCCGGCGGCTGAGGTGGACGAGGTGACCACGGCGCGCTTCGCCCGCCTGGTCGTGGACGCGGCCGCCGAGATCAGCCGCCGCATCAGCGGGTAGCTACCTGACTGATGACTGGTGTACCGGTCCCGAGCCACAATCGGAACCACGACCGCGAGGGGGAAACAGCCATGCCCGATCCGAGCCCGCCTGATGGCAAACGATTCCTGGACGGCTCGTTCGCGCCGGTGACGGAGGAGATCACCGCCTACGACCTGCCCGTGTCCGGCGAGCTGCCCGCCGGGCTCAGCGGCCGCTACCTGCGCAACGGCCCCAACCCGCTGGGCCTTGACGAGCCGAGCTACCACTGGTTCATCGGCGCGGGCATGGTGCACGGGGTGCGCCTGCGCGACGGTAAGGCCGAGTGGTACCGCAACCGCTGGGTCCGTTCGAAGGAGGTCGCGGCGGCGCATCACCAGCCGTGGCCCGGCGGGCCGGACGGCCCGGTGCACGAGAACATGGACTTCGCGGCGAACACGCACATCATCGGCCACGGCGGGCGCACGCTCGCCACCGTGGAGTCCGGCCCGCTGCCGTACGAGCTTGGCTACGAGCTCGACACGATCGGCCCGTGCGACTTCGGCGGGACGCTCCCCGGCGGCTTCGCCGCGCACACCAGGGCCGATCCCGGGACCGGCGAGCTGCACGCCATCGCGTACTTCTGGGCGTGGGACTACGTGCAGCACGTGGTCATCGACGCGGCCGGCACGGTGACCCGCGCCACGAACGTGCCGGTGCCCGACGGCCCGATGATGCACGACTTCGCGCTCACGCGGAACTACGTGGTGCTGCTCGACCTGCCCGTGACGTTCAGCCTGAGCGCGGTCAGCACCGGCCGGCGGCTGCCGTACGTGTGGAACCCGGAGCACCAGCCGCGCGTCGGCCTGCTGCCCAGGAACGGCGGTGAGGTGCGCTGGTTCGAGGTCGACCCGTGCTGGGTGTTCCACTGCCTGAACGGATACGACGACGACCAGGGGCGCGTCGTTCTCGACGTGTGCCAGTACAACGGTCCCTTCGACGTCTCCACCCTGTGGGCCGCGCACGGGCCGGTCACCCTGGACCGGTGGACCATCGACCCCGCTGCGGGCACGGTCCAACAGCAGCGCCTGCACAGCCGGGGGCAGGAGTTCCCCCGGGTCGACGACCGGGTCGTCTCACGCCCGCACCGCTACGGCTACAGCGCGGTCATCGGCGAGGTCACCCGCGCGATCTCGGCAGCCGGCGAATTCGCCGACGACGCCTTCGCGAACGCGCTGCTCAAGCATGACCTGAAGAACGGCACCACGCAGGCACGCGAGTTCGCCCGCGACGCAACCGTCGGCGAGGCGGTGTTCGTCCCGTCCTCACCGGGGGCCGCGGAGGACGACGGTTACGTCATGGCGTTCGTGCACAACCCGGACCGCGGCGCCTCGGACCTGGTCGTGCTGGCCGCGCAGGACTTCACCGGCGCCCCGGTGGCCACGGTCCACCTGCCCGCCAGGATCCCGCTCGGCTTCCACGGCAGCTGGATCCCGGACCGTTAGCCCGGCTGGCCGAAGGCGCGGGCGCAACCCGGGCGCAAGGACAAACCCCTATTCCTCGCCGCGGTTCATCGCGATCAGCCGGCCGAGGACCTTGCCGCCGCTGACCCGCAGCCCGTCGTGCTCGTACTCGCTGGTCACCCAGGACCGCAGCCCCCCGATCCGCGCCGCGGTTCCCGTCGACAGCTCGGCCGGCACGTACATGTCGTCGTAGTACACCGCGGCCGCCGCGGGCACCTCGCTGGCCGCCAGCCGGATCGGGTCGTACAGGAACGGCCAGTCCGGCCACGACGCCAGCAGGTCGGCGGTCTCGCGCAGCGGCCGCAGGGCCGGGTCGAGATCGACCATCCACGGATAGACCATCTCGCCGGTGAACAGCAGCGGCGCGTCGCCAGACAGGCAGGCTGACGCGGTGAACGCCGGGAACTCCGCGCGCACCCGCTGCGCCGCCCAGCCGGTCGGGGCGCCCTGCGCGTAGCAGGCCTCGTGCAGCACCGCGTACAGCGGCGCGGACGCGAAGCTGACCCGCCGGGCCACCTCCCACAGGAAGGCGTCCGCCAGCCCGCCGTCCCCGTCCCACGGGTTCTCCAGCAGGTAGTGCAGCTGATGGCTGCCCGTGCTCGACCCGAGCATGCCCCCGAGGGCCTGGAACGCCTCGACGGTCAGCGGCGCGCCGCCCGGCAGCCGCACGTCGTGCGCCGCCAGGTACCGCGCGATGTCAGCGGCTCGAGCGACGTCCTGCGGGTATCGCGCGTAATGCGCCGCGTTCTTCGCCGCCACGATCGGGTAGGTGATCCGGTACACGTCGTCGGCGTGCACGTCGAGGCCGGGCAGCCCGCCGGTGATCAGCGCCTCGCGCATGCCGTGCGGCGCGAACGACAGGTACGTGACCGCGCAGAATCCGCCGAAGCTCTGCCCTAGCACGCTCCACGGCTCGCCGCCTGTCAGCTCGCGGCGGATCAGCTCGGCATCGAGCACGATGGCGTCGGCGCGGAACAGCGCGAGGTACTCCGCCTGCGCCCGTGCTGACCGCAGCCCCAGCCCGGCCAGCGACCGGGCGGTGATCCGCGATGACCGGCCGGTGCCGCGCTGGTCGAGCAGCAGCACCCGGTAGTCGTCAAGCGCACGGTCCAGCCAGCTCTCGCGGCCGACCGGGCGCTGCGCCGCGATACCCGGGCCCCCCTGCAGGAACACCAGCCACGGCAGGCTGTCCGCGCGGTCGGCCTTGCCCGCGGCCACGATCTCCCGCGCGAACACCTCGATCTGCTCCCCGTCCGGCCGCGAGTGGTCGAGCGGGACGAGGAAGGTGTGGTCGGTCACGACGGTGCCGGGATGACGGAAGCTGCTCACCACCGCACCGTACCGGCCGCCGCGCGAGCGCCGCCCCTGGGGTCACGTCGATGTCGAACCCCGCCGCCTCCAGCAGCGTCCCGTGCCGGCGGTGGCGCCGGGGGCGCCGGGGGCATGTGTGATCGTGCGTGATATGTTCCCCTTCGCGGTAAATCTGTTCGATCGAAAGGATCCCGTTGCGCAGCACGAAGCGAATCGCCTCCGTCACCCTCACCGTGGCCGCCGCCGTCGGCCTGACGCTGGGCTTCGCCGCGCCAGCGCTCGCCGACACCGGACAGGCGTACGTCGTCAAGTCGGCGACCGGTGACAGCAGCGGCGCGTGTAACGTCTTCCTGCTGTCCGCGCAAGTCTCGCCCGGCGGTCCCGGCTACGTGTCGGCGTTGGTCGGGAACAGCGGCACCAAGACGTGCGCCGGGTGGATCGAGCGCTCCGTGAACAAGGGCAAGACCTGGACGACCGTGTCCAGCCGCGTGGCGGTGCCGCACGGCACCGTGTCGGTGTTCGCCAAGAGCGGCGACTACTACGCAGGCGGCGACCTCGCCCGGCCCTGCTACCAGTACGGGAGCGGCAAGCCCGGCTGCGGCGCGGCGGTGTCCCTCGCGGCCAGCACCGCCAGGGACACCGGGGGCAGCCTGCCGGTCAGCTACGGGCGCACGCAGGTGTCCGTCGGCACCACCAGGAGCCAGTGCATGGGCGGCGTGGCGAGCACCACGCCAGCCAAGGACTCGGCCTCGTCCGTCGACGTGCTGTTCCTGAACATCACGACCACGCTGGCCAAGCCGGGCGTCACGTGCACCGGCGTGCTCCAGGAGTCCGCCAACGGCGGGAAAACCTGGAAGACGGTCTCCGGCGGCCACGTACTGCCCAGTCCGGTCAACTCCGCCGTCTACGGGTTCACGAGCACCTTCGCCGATGGCACCGGGCGCGTCGCGCGGGTGTGCGTCACCGTAGCGTCCAGCCCGAAAGCCGCGCACTGCTCCGCGGCCTGGTAACGCCGGGTCAGCGGCTGGCGGCGAGCTCCGCGAACGTGCCGGCTACCCAGTCGGCGGTGAAGGCGCTCACGTAGGGCAGGTGGTCCAGGCCGATATGCTCGGCGCCGCCCTCCTCGGCGGTGAACACGCGCAGTTCGCGCTTCGGGCTGGCCACGGCCTGCGCGTAGCAGCGGTGCGCGTGCTCCACCGGGATCTGGCGGTCGGCTTCGCCGTGGGTGATGAGGAACGGCACGGTGATCTTCTCGACCACACCGTCGAGGTTGACCTGCGCGGCGAGCTCGATGAACTCCTCGAGGGACTCCTGCCCCCAGACCCACAGGACGTGGTCCCAGTAGTGCGGTACCGGCCGCTCGCCCTCACGCTGGAGCCGGCGGCGCTGGACCGCGCCCCAGTCGTGGTTGGCGCCCCAGGCGACGACGAGCGCGAGCCGCTTCTCGAACGCGGCCGCCCGCGGCGCGTAGTAGCCGCCCAGCGACCAGCCCACCAGGCCGATCGCGGCGGGATCGACGTCGTCGCGGGTGAGCAGGTAGTCGACGCACGCTGTCGCCCACGCCTCGGTGTCAATCCGGGCCGTCAGGCCCTGCAGCCGCAGCGCCTCACCAGAGCCGGGACAGTCGACCATCAGCGTTGAGATGCCGCGGGCGGCCAGTTCCGCCCAGTGACCCGAGGCGTACATGTGCTCCTTGGTGGAGTCCAGCCCGTTCCACATGATCATGACGGGCGCTCGGCCGCTGTCCGCCGCGGGCGCCCGGCTGAAATAAGCGGGCAGCGTCGTCCCCTCGTGCGGCACCGCTACCCGCGACAGCCGGGGGTCCTTGCGGGCGATCGCGTTGCGCTGCAGGTCCAGGACGCGGCGGTAGGTATCCAGACGCCCGGGTGCCCTGGCGCTTTGCATGCGCTCGGCCTGGCACAGATAGTTGGCGGCGCGGGCGTACAGCTGCCCGGCGGTTCTCGTGTGGCCGGCCTTGTCGGCTGCCTCGGCCTGCACGACCAGCGAGTCGGTCAGGCCCTGCCACGCGCGCATGAGGTCCGGCGTGCCCGCGTCTGCCCCGCGCGCGGCGGCCTCGCGCAGCGGGCGGCAGGCCCGGTCCACCTCGTCGATCAGCCCGCCGCTGTTCAGCGTGGCGACGACGGCGAGGTTCCACACGTAGTTGCCTGGAAAGTACTCGAACACGACGTGTCCTTTCTCGCGGGAGAGCCCGTCACGCCCGCTGCCGGATACGCGGCCGCGGCCGGGCCGTCGCCACCGGCGGGAGCCCGATGCCCTCGACGACCCGGTTGCGGATAGTGCCGATGCCCTCGACGGTCATCTCCACGACATCGCCCGGCACCAGCGGCGGGGGGTCGAGACGGCCGCGGCGGCCCCACAGCTCAGCCAGGCAGCCGCCGTTACCGCACGTGCCCGACCCGAGGACATCCCCGGCCCGCACCCACGTCCCGCGCGAGGCGTAGGAGATGAGCTCCTCGAACGGCCAGCCCATGTTCGACAGCAGGTCCCGGCCTGCCTGTGCGCCGTTCACGGACACGCGCATCCCGAGGGCGAGGAAACCGCCGGGGTCCCGGTACGGCTCCAGCTCGTCG
>JASHXJ010000216.1 GCA_030043595.1 Trebonia sp. | reverse complement strand
TAGCAGACGAGGTCGCGCAGCGTGAAGCCGTCGTGCACGGTGATGAAGTTCACCGACGACGTCGGCCGGCGGCCGGCCGTGGCGTACAGGTCCGCCGAGCCGGCGAACCGGTCCGCGAACTCGCCGATCCCCACCGGATGGCTGCGCCAGAAGTCGCGCATCGAGTCGCGGTACTTGCCGTTCCATTCCCGCCACATCGGCGGGAACCGGCCAAGGTCGTAGCTGTCCATCTGGCCGACGTCCCACGGCTCGGCCACCATCTTGGCGCGGGAAACGACCGGGTCCTGCGCGACCATGTCCAGGAAGGCCGACACCTTGTCGTAGCCGCCCTCCTGGCGGGCCAGGGTGGGCGCCAGGTCGAACCGGAACCCGTCGGCGTGCATCTCGGTCACCCAGTAGCGCAGCGAGTCCATCATCAGCTCGAGCATGATCGGGTCGCCGGCGTTGAGGGAGTTCCCGCAGCCTGTCGTGTCGTAGTAGTCGCGCGGGCTGCCCGGCACCAGCCGGTAGTACGCCGGGTTGTCGATGCCGCGGAAGCACAACGTGGGCCCGTCCGCGCCAGCCTCCGCCGAGTGGTTGAACACCACGTCGAGCACGACCTCGAGGCCGGCCCGGTGCAGGGCATCCACCATCGCCTTGAACTCGCTGACCTGCCCGCCTTGCCGGCCGTCCCGGACGGCGGCCGAGTAGCCGTTGTGCGGCGCGAAGAAGCCGATCGTGTTGTAGCCCCAGTAGTTGGTCAGTCCCCGGTCGAGCAGGAACGACTCGGGCACGTTCTGGTGCACTGGCAGCAGCTCGACGGTGGTGACACCCAGCGTAACCAGGTGCTCGATCGCGGCGTCGTGGGCCAGCCCCGCGTAGGTCCCGCGCAGCTCCGGCGGAATGCCCGGATGGCGCATGGTGAAGCCCTTGACGTGAATCTCGTACAGGACCGTGTCGGCGTACCCGTACCTGGGCCGCTGGTCGTCGCCCCAGCTGAACGCCGGATCCACGACCAGGCTCCTGGGCATCCGCGGCGCCGAGTCCAGGGTGCTCGGGGCGTCCGGGCTGGCCAGGTCATGGCCGAACACCTCTGGCCCGAACGAGACCGTTCCGGTGATCGCCCTCGCGTACGGGTCGATCAGCAGCTTGGCCGGATTGCAGCGCAGGCCCTGCGCCGGGTTCCAGGGCCCGCCGACCCGGTACCCATAGGCCTGGCCAGGGCCGACTCCGGGCACGAACGCATGCCAGACGTCGGCGTCGTTGTCCTGCAGCGGGATCCGGGTCTCCGCGCCGGCCTCGTCGAACAGGCACAGCGTGACGCCGTCAGCGATGCTGGAGGCGATCGCGAAGTTCGTGCCCGCCTTGCCGAACTGCTCACCGGGCGTGGCACCCAGCGGGTACGGGCTGCCGGGAACCGCGTCGCCGGCCTGGGCTGGCATGGTGTTCATCGAACCTGCTCCTGTCCGATCCGCCGGACGACGTCGCCGATGGCCTCGACCGCGCCGTACCGGCGGCGGATGAGGTCGGCGACCACGCCGGTCCAGCCGGTCTGGTGGAAGGCGCCGATCGCGGCGCCGTTGTCGCCATGGAAATACTCGCTGAAGATCAGGTTGTCGTGCCAGGCCGGGTCGGCCTGCATGAGCTGTGTGCCGCCGAAGCAGGCCCGCCGCCCGCCCGGGCCCGCGGTGAAGATCGAGATCAGCCGGTCCGACAGGTCAGCGGCGACCTTGTCCAGGCTCAGCTGCTGGCCCGACCCGGTGGGGTACTCGATCGTGAACTCATCGCCGTAGAACCGGTGGTACCGCTCCAGGACGCTGACCATCAGGTAGTTCAGCGGGAACCAGATGGGGCCGCGCCAGTTGGAGTTGCCCCCGAACATCGGCGTGGTGGACTCGGCCGGCTCGTAGTCGATGCTCGCCGTGAGGCCCTCGACCTGCAGCTCATAGGGATGGTCGCGGTGATAGGCGGACAGCGCCCGCAGGCCGTGCGGTGACAGGAACTCGTTCTCGTCGAACAGCTTGGCCAGCAGCCGCTCCAGCCGGTCCGGTCCGCAGAGGGTGAGCAGCAGGCGCTGCTGGCCGGGTTCGCCGCGCAGCAGGCCGCGCTCGGCCAGCTTCTGCCGGTCGGTCATCTCGTGCTGGACGAGGAAGTCCGCGAACCGCTTGCCGAGGGCGAGCGACTGCCGCATGTCGCCCTCGCTGATGACCGCCGCCGCGAGGGCCGGGATGACGCCCACCATCGACCGGACCCGGACCGGCACGGCCTCGCCGCCTGGTGTCTTGAGCCGGTCGTAGTAGAACCCGTCGGTGTCGTCCCACAGCCCGAGGTCGTCGAGCGCGTCGCTGATCGCGGCGAAGTGCTCGAGGAACTTCAGGGCCAGGTCCTGGTGCGGCCGCCGGCCGGACCGGTTCAGGATCACGGCCATGGTGCCCATGGCGACCGCGTAGAAGCCCATCCAGCCGGTCGCGTCGGACTGCTCAAGGATGCCGCCCACCGGCAGGTGCGAGCGGTCGATCGGGCCGATGTTGTCCAGGCCGAGGAAGCCGCCCTCGAACAGGTTGTTGCCCTCGGCGTCCTCCCTGTTGACCCACCACGTGAAGTTGACGAGCAGCTTGTCGAAGACCCGGCTGATGAAATCGATGTCGCGGCCGCCGTCGATCGCGAACACCTCGAGCGCCGCCCACGCCTGCACTGGCGGGTTCACGTCGCCGAAGTCCCACTCGTAGGCGGGCAGCTGCCCGTTCGGGTGCTGGAACCACTCCCGGCACAGCAGGATCAGCTGGTACTTGGCGAAGGCCGGGTCCAGGTGCGCGAGCGCCACGCAGTGGAAGGCCATGTCCCACGCGGCGAACCAGGGGTACTCCCACTTGTCCGGCATGGACATGATGTCGAGGGCGGCGAAGTTGCGCCAGCGGTTGTTGCGTCCGGACAGGCGCTGGTACGGCGGTCTGGGCTCGGTGGGGTCGCCATCCAGCCAGCGGATTACGTCGTAGTAGTACAGCTGCTTGCTCCACAGCATCCCGCTGAACGCCTGCCGCATCACCATCGCCTCGTCGGTGCTGCAGTGGGCGGGCGTCAGCGACCCGTAGAACTCGTCCGCCTCGGCCTTGCGCGCCGCCATCACCCAGTCGAACGCCTCGCCGAAGGCTTCCGCCGTCTGCGCGGGCCGCAGCCGCAGCCGCAGCCGCACGGTCTGGCCTGGCGGGACCGTGACCTTGTACCAGAAGGCGCACTTGGTGCCGGTGCGCTGCGGGTTGACGGTGGGCGCCCCGCTGACCACGTGGTCGTTGATGCCGTCCTTGGGATACGGCGTGACCGGCTCGGCACCGTAGAGCCGTTCCATGTTCGTCTCGTTCTCGCAGAACAGGACCGTCGGCGCCATGCCGTCGGGACCGTTGTCCGCCAGCAGCTCGAGCTGCCCGAGGAACGGGTGCTCGATCGCGACGGATATGTCGCTGGTCGCTGTCATGGCCGGCCGGTGCCCGTCCACCTCCCACGACCAAGTATTGCGGAACCAGGCCGTCGGCAGCACGTGCACGGTGTCGGCATCCGGGCCCGCGTTGGTGACCGAGATCGCCATCAGCAGGTCATCCGGCTCGGCCTTGGCGTAGTGCGCTTCGACGATCCAGAACCGGTTGTCGTCGAACGCCCCGGTGTCCATCAGCTCGTATTCAGGCTCGAACCTGTTGCGCCTGGCGTTCTCGTCGATCAGGTCCTGATACGGGAACTCGCCCTGCGGGTAGTGGTACCGCCACCGGTTCCACGCGTGGCTCGGGATCGCGTCGAGATACCACCAGTACTCCTTGACGTCCTCGCCGTGGTTGCCCTGTTCGCCGGTCAGCCCGAAGGCCCGCTCCTTCAGGATCGGATCGCGCCCGTTCCACAATGCGAGGCCAAGGCAGAGCCGCTGCTCGACGTCACAGAACCCGGCGAGCCCCTCCTCGCCCCACCGGTAGGTGTAGGACCTGGCGTGGTCGTGCGGCACGTAGTCCCACGCGTCGCCGTCGGCGCTGTAGTCCTCCCGCACCGTCCCCCACTGCCGCTCGCTGACGTAAGGCCCCCATCGGTACCAGTCGCCAGCCTGGCGAAGCCCGTCCTCGAGCTTGCCGAACCCCGCCACCCGATCGCTTTCGGCCCCCATCATCGCCCCCCCGTGCGTGCGTGCCCTGATTCAAGGGGTAATGCTGGATCAGCGGGAACGTGCGGGCATCGCCCGGACGGAGTGATATGCCGCCGCGGGCTGGGCCGTGCTCAGACGCCCTCGACCGCCTTGAGGCGTCCGGAGCGGACCGCGGTCACGAACTCGTCGTAGTCCTGCTCGTTCTGGTCCGCGTACGCTTGCGAGAAGTCGGTGATCGATTCGTCGAACGCGTCGGTCTGACCCAGGTACTCGGCGATCGCGACGGCATCGCCGGACCGCGCGTGCGCCCGGGCCAGTGTCCACCCGCAGATCCGCCCGTAGAAGGCTAGCCCGAGCGGTATCATCGTCTCGACCTCGGCCGAGCCCTTCATGTCGCGAAGCTGGCGCCAGTAGAAGTTCCGGCGCACGTCCAGGCCCTTGGTCCAGCCGAGGAAGATGTCGCTGGCGGCCTGCATCAGCCGCTGGCCCTGGACGACCCGCTCGCCGTGCTGGCGGTACTTGCTCTTGCCCAGGTGTTCCTCGAGCACCGAGGCCGTCGCCTCCTTGATCTGCAGGAACAGCGGGTCCGCGACGTCGCGGCCCTGCAGCAGGACGATGAACGCCCGGGTGCCGACGCTGCCGACGCCCACCACCTTGCGGGCGGCGTCGATGATCTCGAAGCGCTCGAGCAGCAGCCTGCGGTCGTCCTGCAGGGTCGCCCGGTAGGCCCGGAACTGCTCGCGGATCGCGTGGTCCGCCTCCTCGGCGGACAGCCCGTAAGTAGGGTGCAGCTCGCGCACCGGGACGATGACCGGCGGGTCGCTGACGATCCGGTACTTCCCGTCGACCAGCTCGCCGAGCTTCGACAGCGCCTGGATGCTGTCGCGGGTGTGCGCCTTCTGGCGGGTCTTCTCCGCGGTCTTCGCGCCCCGCTCCGCCTGCCTCCGCTCCGGGTTCTCGTCTGCCTTCTTATCTTTCTTGTCCTTCTTTCCCTTCTTGCCTTTCTCCGCTTTGTCCCCTTTTCCGCCGCCCTTGATCTCGGCCACCATGCCGTGGATCGCCTGCATGATCTCGTCTTCCGCCAGCGCTGCGTACCAGACGTCAAGCGTCCGCATCTGCGCGAACTCGCGGATCGCTTCCCGGTACGCCGTCACCGACGTGATCGTGGCCGTGCGGGCGTCCGACGTACTGAACCCGTTGTTGCGCGCGGCGATCGTGAAGCTCGCCGCCATCCGCTTCACGTCGTACTCGAACGGCCCGGGCAGCGTCTCGTCGAAGTCGTTCAGGTCGAACAGCAGCCGTCGTTCCGGCGAGGCGAACAGGCCGAAGTTCGACAGGTGCGCGTCACCGCACAGCTGGGCGTCCAGGCCCGCCACCGGCGTGTCGGCCAGGTCGGCGGCCATGACCTTCGCCGCCCCGCGGTAAAAGGTGAACGGGGAGACCATCATCCGGCCATGCCGGACGGGCACCAGGTCGGGCTCCCTGGTCAGGTTCTGCGCCTCCAGCAAGGCGACTGGATCGGGACGGTCGTCCGCGGGCTTCCAGCCCGCGTGGATCGACGGAGGCGTCAGCCCGGCCGCCTCACTCCCCCTGGCCCTGCGCTCGTCGATGCTCGGGTGCGCCACGCGCCGCGCCTCCTGCACTGGCATCGGTCCCCACCTCCTGGTCTGACCGTGTCGCCGATGCCGGAATCCTGTGGTGCCGTAACCGCCCAGACATCACCCGTTCAGAATGATTTAACTGTCAAGGCGTCCGGCGCATCGTGGACCATGGCACAGCGGACGAACGGCCGCGGCCCCAGCGGGACGCGGTGAACGCCCAGTTCTTCGCGCTGGCGTTCACGGCGGCGGCCAACCCCAAGCTGCTGGCCCTGGACCTGCTGCTGGTCGAGAACAGGCGGCCGCGGGCGATGTTCGCCTGCGTCCTGCTCGGCGGCATGACCGTCGCCCTGGCCGTCGGCCTGCTTGACGTGCTGACCGTGCACGCCGACGCGATCAGCGCCCAGAAGAAGGCCAGCGCCGCGGTGGACCTGGCACTCGGCCTGCTCCTGCTGGCCGTCGGCGCGCTGCTCGCCACTGGCCGCCTGCACGGACGACGCGAACGGGCTGCTGAGGCCACCGCGCCGCCTGAGAAGAAGGGCAACTGGGCGGCGCGAGCGCTTGCCGAGCCGCGGCTGGGGCTGGCCATGCTGATCGGCGCGCTGATCGGCCTGCCGGGCGCCAGCTACCTCGACGCGCTGCACCACCTGATCACCGGCAAGTACGCGACCGGCACGCTGGTCGTCGCCGTCATCGTGTTCGTGATCATCGAGTTCCTGCTGATCATCGTCCCGTTCGCTTTCCTGGAACTGCGGCCGGAGGCCACCAAGAGGCATCTCAAGCGCATCCAGGACTGGCTGCTCGGGCACGCCCTCCAGCTCATGGCCGGCATCGCGCTCGTCCTTGGCGGCTACCTGACCGTCAGTGCCCTGATCCGGCTCAGCTAGCCCGCGGCGCCCGCGAGCCCGTCGAGGAGCGGGCGGAAGTGGCTGAAGCCGGGTACCGCGGCCGACGGGTCCTTGGCCTGGTCGTCCCAGCGACGGACCGCCACCGCGTCGGCGGCGTAGGGCAGCACCGCGAACTCGCGCGCTTCCTCGTCGCTCATCGGCCCGCCCTGCACCGACAGCGTGTACACCGAGGCCGGCGACAGCAGCGCGACGTACGACGGCTCCACCGCGCACAGGTACCGCTTCGCCGCGACATGCAGCCGGACCGGCTCGGTCACCGGCGGCGGGAACCAGGCGGCCAGCCACGCCGCGCCCCGCTCGCCGTGCCGGTTGTCGCTGCCCGCCATCAGGTCCCGGCCGCTGAGCTCGGCCACCGACGGGTCGGCGCCGCGCAGGTGAGCGACGTCGTGCAGGAGAGCGGCCGCCACCAGCGCCGC
>JASHXJ010000215.1 GCA_030043595.1 Trebonia sp. | reverse complement strand
GCGGCCACCACGTCGTAGTCCGGGCGCGGCACGAATGCGACGATCCGCAGCAGCTCCTGGCAGCGCGGCGACAGGGTGCGCAGCGCGGCCCAGAGCGCGCGCTGCTCCTCGGCGAGCAGCGCCAGCTCCTCCGAGTCCGCCCTCGGGTCGGGGATCGCGATCAGCCATCCGTGGTCGGCGGGCTGTGTCTTGCGGCCCGCCGCAGCCACCCGCCAGGCCTCGCGGCGGGTGGCGGTGAGCAGCCAGGCGGTCAGCGCGCCGGGGGCGCGGATCTCATCCAGGTGCGAGAGCAGGCTCATCCATACCGTCTGCACCACGTCCTCGGCGTCCTGCACGTTGAGGCCCGCCGCCCGCGCCACCTGCCAGAGCATCGGCGTCAGCTCGACGGCCAGCTTGTCCACGGCCACGGCGGCACCGTGGACGCGGCCGGTGGCGCTGTCGGCGCGCGGGGCCGTGTTCCCGACGGCGGTCGCGCCGTCGCCGCTGGCGGTCGCCAGCTGCTCATCCATCGTGGTCAGCCTCCTGCCAGCCGATGTGGCGCAGCGCGTACAGGGCGCGCTTGACCGTCGCGGCCCTGGAGAGATCCAGCAGGGACAGGACGGGCGCGCCATCGAGCAGCGCCTTGAGGAACCGCGCGGCCAGCGCGGGCGCGGAGAACGACGTGCCGTTCCATGAGGCGAAGCCGCCGTGGTAGTCGTCCGGATCCAGGGACTCCCTTGTCCGCGCGCCATCGCGCTCCTCCTGCACTGGCCGCAGCGAGCCGTTGACGTCGACGGGGAACGTGCTGACCACCGATGCGCCCGATGCCCAGGCGATGACCCACGTGCCGTCGTCGCTGAAGATGGCGCGCGTCCCGTTCGGGTTCAGGGCGCCCACGCTGACCAGCGGCAGCGTGTCCGTCGGCCGGGCGGCGAACGCCGCCGGGTAGAACCGGCGGCGGCTCGAGTTGTTGCCAGCCGCGGCGACGACCAGGACGCCCCTGTCCAGCAGCCTGCTGATCACCTGCCACAGTCCGGAGCTGTAGGCGAAGTCCGCCCCGGACTCGTTGTAGTAGCCGAACGACAGCGAGATCGCGTCGATCATCAGCCAGGGCTTCGGGTCGGCCGGGTCCTGCGCCTCGGCCACCCGGGCCGCCAGCAGCCCGAGCGCCACTATCAGCTCACCCTCGTTGACGATGTCGTCGCTGTGCATGATCCGGATGCTGAGCACCGTGGCGTCCGGGACGACTTGCCTGAAGATCCCGGAGATGAACGTGCCGTGCCCGAGGGCGACGTTGAGCTCGCCGACAAGCGGGTCGGGTGTCACGGGCGTGTCCCAGGGATCCCTGATCAGACCACGGCCGTGGTCCCCGGCCGCGGCGGCAGCGCGGGCGTGCACGTAGATGGCGTGCTGGAGGGCCCGGTCCACCTGGACGCTGCCGTCCGCCGTGGTGTGGTAGCCGTAGTGTCCGGGGCGGGCCGTGACGCCCAGCCACGGATGCGCCCGGACCCCGGTGTCCAGGACCGCGACCACCGGGCGCCGCTGGCGGGGCGGCTCGAACCGGCCGGCCGGCAGCCGGTACGGCGCGTCCGCGTATACCTCAACCGGGATCCGCGAGTCGCCGCTGGCGGACAGGTAGCCGGGGATGACCGGGTTCCCGTCGATCTCGGGATTGCCGTCTATCTCGGGGCTGCCGGTGATCATAGCTCCCACGAGCAGGTGCTCGAGGGTGATCTGGCGCACGTCGTCCTTGTCCAGGATGACGTCGTCGGCGCTCTGGCGGCCGTCACCCTTGTCGCCGCTGGCCGCGTTCCGGAGGGCGGTGAGCGCGGTCCAGGCATCCACGACGACCGGCGCCCGTCCCTGAGCGCGGGCCGGCACTAGCACCGCGACCGTCGGCACGTCGGCCAGCTCCTGGTCATCGGCAAGCTGCCTTGGCGGTGGCACCGGGACAAGGTGCATCCCCACCTGGTCGAGCACGGCGTTGAACTGGCCGATAAACGGCTGCTTCTGCAGGCTCGGCGGCACGAGCAGCGTCCGGGCCCGGTACACGGTAGACCGCGGCGCGGGCCAGCCGTCCGCGACCGGGACGGCGGTCGGGTGGAGCACCCGGGCGCCATACCTGTCAAGCAGCGAAGAGGGAAGGGTCTCGATTCCCGGACCGCTATCGTCGTGGTGCGCAGACGACTTACCAGGCGGAACGAAATAGCACTTCACGCGGCGCTCCCCGAATTGCCAGCATTACATCGTGTTCCCGCGGGGCGCCCGCAGTCCGGCCCCGCCATTCCCTAAGAGGAACGCGCCGGGCGCCAGATACGTCCCCGTTCGTGGTAATTCCCCGGGAATGGCCGCCCGGCACGCCCGGGGCGGGAAAACCTCTGGCCTGCCCTCGCGGGGAGGGCAGGCCAGAGGCGGGTCAGCCAGTCTGCACCGGCTAGAACCTCACATAGGCGAGCAGGCCATAGGTGATGCTGCCCGACGGGTTGGTGTAGAACCCGACCAGGTCGTTCTCGTCGTTGATGCCGTT
>JASHXJ010000214.1 GCA_030043595.1 Trebonia sp. | reverse complement strand
ATGGTCCACTCGATCCCGCCGTGATGCGGGTCGGCCATGCTGACGAACCGGCGGCTTTCCAGCGCCGTATCCCTGCCGGCGCGGTCACGGAAGCGCAGGTGCCGCGAGACTGTGGCGTTCCGGATGTCGTACTCGTGACGGTAGCCGAGCAGCTCGACGTCGGCGAGCCTGATCGCGTCCCCGCCTTCGATACGCAGCTCCAGGACCAGCCAGTTCGGCAGGTTGACGAGGTCCTCGTTGAACACGGGCAGGCCGCCCAGGATCGTCGTCTCGCGGTTGTAGCCGCCGTGCGCGTACGTGCCCGGGTAGTGCACGCCGTCGGCGTCTTCCCACTCCGCAGCGCCACGCGTGCACAGGTAGCCGTTGCCCGTGGAGGTCAGCGCCTCCCGCAGTCCCTCAGCCCCCGGGTCGAAGCCGTCATAAGCGAGCAGGAAACCGTCCACGCCAACTCCCGCGTTCATGCTCCCGGGCGGCAGGGCCGAGGGCCGTAAGTCGCGAGGATCTGCCGCTCGGTTTCCTCGCGTGACAGGTAGACGTTCAGGTCCGTGCCGGGTCCGGTGCAGCGCTGAGCGCCCATGGCATTCCCGTACTGGCAGGCCACGACGTAATCCCGGTGCTCGAGGTAGCCGTAGGCCAGTCCCGCGGCGAACGAGTCGCCGGCGCCTGTCGTGTCGACGACGTGCTCCACCGGGACGGGAGGGACGAACTCCTCGGTGATCCCGTCAGAGCCGTCCCGGTACAAGGCCACGCAGCCTCGCTCGTCCAGGGTCACGCATACCGCCCCGACGCCGCGGTCAAGGCAGTGATGCGCCAGTTCGCGCAGTTCCTCGGTGCTCTGCCGCAGCGGACCGGCCGTCATCTCCTGCGACTCCCCGAGCCACGCCGAGCGAGCTTCGTCAAGGTTCATCTTCAGGATGTCGATGTACGGAAGCCACAGGTCCTGGTCGGCCCACACCCGTGGCTGGCGCTCGCCACTGCGGGTCAGCGTCGTCGTCGGGCCATGGGCATCCAGCACCACAGTCGCGCTGCTCTGCTCCTTGATGTACCGCAGGGTCGCCTGGCCCACCTCATAGTCCGTGATCGGGACGCAGACAAACATGTCCGCGTCAAGCACATCGCTGACGTCGGCCGGCAGGATCGGATTCATGAAGCTCGTCTGCAGCTCGGCCCGGCGGTTATGCCCTGTATACCGCAGCTCGATACCGTCGCCCTGGTCGGCCGACGACGTAATACAGGACGTGTCGATGTTCGGGAAGGATGTGAGGATCTGCCTGATCGGTCCCTCGTCCTGCTGGCGGACGTGTGATACGGGGACGATCGTGTCGGCGGCGTCCAGCAGCGCGGAGAGGGCAACCGCCGTGTACAGCACGCATCCGTACTTCTGGAAGAGCTCGCCGTCATTGGTGAAGACCTGGTCTCGAGGGATCGGGCCTAGCACCGCAACCTTGCGGCCGGCCTGTCCGTTCACGTCATTCCTCATGAACATCTCCCGCTCTCGTTGGCATGCTGCCTCCGCGGGGGTCACCCCATTATCTTCAGCCAGCCTGTTACTCCCTGGCACCGGGGTGGCCGGTGCCCGCGACCCGCGTACGCTGATGCGAGCGAGGACAACGCCGGAGGGGGCAGGCAATGTCACAGACGCAGCTGTTCTTCAGGCTGGGCGCTGGCGTCGGTTGCGCCGACGGGGAATGCGGCACGCTGAAGAGCCTGGTTGTCGACCCAGACGATGACGTGGTCACGCACCTGGTCGTCGAGCCGGCGCGCCGGCAGGGACCTGGCAGGCTTGTTCCGCTCGGCCTTGTCCTTGGGGCTCCCGGTACCGACAGGGCGGAGGTCCGGCTCCGTTGCACCGTGGCTGAGTTCGGGGAGCTCGATCCCGCCGAGGCGACGTACTTGTCGCCCGGTACCGATTACTCCGATTTCCGCGACCGCGAACCGATGGCCGCCTGGCCGTATTACGCGCCCCCGGGAGTGATGGGCGGGCCCGGCCTGCCGGACACCCCGGAAGAGGTGGCGCAGGCCGTCACTGTGGACACCGTCCCGGATCAGCTGCCAGGTGAGGAGGAAGTGTCCCGCGGTGAGCATGTGCACGCAGCCGACGGCGACATCGGACACGTTCAGGGGATCGCCGTCGATCCCGGCACCGGTCGTGTGACCTTCGTGCACCTGCGCACGAGGCACCTGTGGAGCCGGAAGGCGGTGCTTGTCCCGCGGTCGGCCGTGGCCGAGGTCCGGGCAGACGGATTCCACCTCAGCATCACCATGCGGCAGGTGCAGGACCTGCCGCCCGCGGACGTCGATCGTGGCTAAGGGCGCGAGCGAGGTAGCTGGCAGTGCCGAGCTCGCCGGCGACCTGTAAGGAGCGATGAGGACCATGTCAAGCGCATCGATCGCACGTCCGCTGCTCAGGCTGGGCCGACTGGAGCTGGATCCCGGGCTGCGCGCCCTCCAGCCGGGCCAGGCGGTGCCGGGTCTCGTGGTGACCGCGACGGTGGAGGCACCGGAGTCAGTGTCAGAACGGCAGTATGCCTTCGATGTGGCCTGGGCCGACGCCGTCCGGGAGGCCGCCCGGCTCGGCGCCGATCAGCGGACCGCCCATGCGCTGGCCACGGGCGCCGGCGACGCGCTCGCCGGCGGGGGCAGGGTGGTGGTCGCGGCGCATGGCGAGGTCCTGATGTCGCGGTGGCTGCCGGCCGGCGCCGCGGCGAGCTCGGTGC
>JASHXJ010000213.1 GCA_030043595.1 Trebonia sp. | reverse complement strand
GAAGCTTGCGTTCCTGCGGCAGCGTGATCACCGGCTGCAGGTGCGCCTGGGCGGTTCGGGTCACCCCGGACCCGCTGTCGTGCGGGCCGACGGGCGGGTGGAGATCATGGAAGGCGAGGGGCTGCCGCTTGGCTTGTTCGGCGACGCAAAGCCGAGCTGTCTTGACCTCGAGCTTGCCGAAGGCGACCTGCTGTTCTTCTACACCGACGGGGTGACCGAGGCCAGGAACGCGGACCTGGAGCTGTTCGAGGACCGCCTCGCCGACGCGCTCGCGGCGGTCGCCGGGCGGTCCGCCGCGGAGACCGTGCGCGCCGTCCAGGAGCTGGTCACCGCGTTCTCGCAGGGCGAGCTCAGGGACGACGTCACGATCCTCGCGGTCAAGGTGGGGGCCGTGGGCGCTGCGCCGTGAGCCGTGAGAACAGGGTGTCAGGACAGGACGGGTGTGCCGGTCAGCCGGCTTCGCAGGTGATCAAGCGCCCGGGCCAGCAGCCGGGACACGTGCATCTGCGAGATGCCCAGGCGGGTGCCGATCTCCGCCTGCGTCAGGTTCCCGTAGTAGCGCATGACGAGGATGCGCTGCTCACGCTCGGGGAGCTCGTCCCAGTGCGTGGCGATGGCTGCCATGTCGATCGCCTGCTCGACCTCGGGGTCCTCGCTGCCGAGCACGTCGCCGAGCTCCGCGGGGTCATCGCGATCCGACAGCGGCGCGTCCAGTGAGTAGGTGGTGAAAACCATGTCCGCTTGCCGTGCTTCGAGCAGGTCCTCGGCGCTGATGCCGAGCCGCTCGGCGAGGTCGTCGTCGCCGGGCTGGCGGCCGAGCTGCTGGGTGAGCTCGTCGCTCGCCTTGCGCAGCTCGAGCAGCAGCTCCTGCGCGGAGCGCCGGACATGGATCTGCCACCGCTTGTCGCGGAAGTGCCGCTTGATCTCGCCGCTGACGCACGGGGCGGCGTAGGCGGACAGGCTGTTGCCGATCGCGGGATCGTAGTTGTTGATCGCCTTGAGCAGGCCGACATAGCCGACCTGCATCAGGTCCTCGGTCGGCTCGGGGCTGTTGCGGTACTGCCGGACGCAGGAGCGGACCAGCTTCTCGTGACGCTCCACCAGGATCTCGCACGCGGCGGCCCGCAGCTCGCTGTCGCGCGGCAGCGAGCGGAACCGGCCGAGGAGCTCGTCGTCGGATAGCCGCCTGAGCTCCTCGCGGAAGCCCGGGGTGCAGGTCAGTTCCTTCGTCATCGCCATCTCCGGGGGTGAGGAATGATGGACGAATCAGGTGTGCCCGCACGGGGGCGTCTAAACATCCATGAGTGTGACCTGCGGCACATTCACGCGCACCAGGCCCGCGTTCATGCCGACTGGTCAGGGGGCTTCGCGGTGTCGTCCTGCTGCCAGGGCCAGCGGCCGGTCAGCTCTACTTCCAGGGAGAAGCTCAGGAACGTGCGGATGAGCACGATGAGGCCGAGCACCCCCACGCTGGCAAACGTGGGCTCGGCGGCGACCGTCCGGACGATGTCCGCCGCGACCAGCAGCTCGAGTCCCAGCAGGATGGTCTGCCCGAGCTGCTGGCGGAACCGCCGGTAGCTGCCGGTCTCGTGGCGGGCGAGCCGGACCGCGGCGGCACAGGTGGCGACCGCCGAACCGATCACGATGACGATGACCCCGGCCGCGTCGATGACCTCCCCGGTCTTCTCGATCACGTGGTTGTAGTCCATCTCGCTCCGCCTGTCGGGACGCCAGGATCGTCACCCCACCGCCATGCCGCTACCGTCATGGCAGACCACCCGCCAGGCAGCGGACATCACCCGCCGCGGATGAGGTTGGCCTCGGCGCGGGCACCCTGTTCCGGTGCGCGCTTAACTCCCGGCTGCGGAACCGGGTCAGGAACCGGCTCAGGAAGCGGTCAGCCAGCGCTCCATGGCGGCGAGCAGCGCGTCGATCCCCTGCTGCCGGGCAGCCAGAGCGTGAACGTGCTGCCGCGGCCCAGCTCGCTGTCGGTGCTGATCCGGCCGCCGAGAAGCGCGGTGACCTCGCTGGCGATCGAGAGCCCGAGCCCGGTGCCGCCGTAGCGCCTGCTCAGCGTCCCGTCACCCTGCTGGAAAGCGCCGAAGATCGTGGCCAGATTCTCCGCGGCGATGCCGATCCCGGTGTCGGTCACCGAGAACGCCACGGCCGCGTCCTCGTCCCGCGAGGCGGTCACCCGCAGCGTTACCCGGCCGCGCTCGGTGAATTTGACCGCGTTGGAGAGCAGGTTCCCGAGCACCTGGCGCAGCCGCTGCCGGTCGGTGACCAGCTCCGCCGGCGCCGAGGCCTCGATCGAGGCCCTGAACTCCAGCCCCTTCTCCGCGGTCAGCGGACCGAATGTGGCCTGCAGGTCCTCCACCAGGGCGCGCACGGCGAAGCGCTCCGCGTGCACGTCCATCCGGCCCGCCTCCACCTTGGACAGGTCGAGGATGTCGTTGACGAGCTGCAGCAGGTCCGAACCGGCGGAGTGGATGACGTTCGCGTACTCGACCTGCCTGGCGGTGAGGTTATGGCCGGGGTTCTGCGCGAGCAGCCGGGCCAGGATCAGCAGGCTGTTCAGCGGCGTCCGCAGCTCATGCGACATGTTGGCGAGGAATTGCGACTTGTACTGAGACGCCAGGGCCAGCTGGCGGGCCCGCTCCTCTGTCTCTTCCCTGGCTTGCGAGATCTCCGCGTTCTTCGCCTCGATGTCCTGCTTCTGGGCGGCGAGCAGGGTCGCCTCGGCCGCGAACGACGACAGCTGGTCGAGCATCGTGTTGATCGTGGTCTTGAGCTCGAGGATCTCCCCGCGCGCGTCCACCTCGATCTTCTGGGTGAGGTCGCCCCTGGCCACCGCTGTGGCTACCTGCGCGATGTTCCGCACCTGCGCGGTGAGGTTGGCGGCCATGGCGTTGACCGACTCGGTGAGATCCCGCCAGGTGCCGGACACCCCGGGTACGTGCGCCTGGCCACCGAGCTTGCCCTCGGTGCCGACCTCGCGGGCGACGCGGGTCACCTCCGCGGTGAACTGGTCGAGCTGCTCGGTCATGCCGTTGAACACCGCGGCGATCTCATCGATCAGCGGGTCGCCGGCCGGTGCCAGCCGTGTGCTGAAGTCGCCGCCGCGCACCGCGGTCAGGCCCGCGAGCAGCTGCTCGAGGGCCGTTCTGTCGAGTCGCGGCCGCTGATGGTCAACGTCTGCCATCGGCTGCTCCCATGCTCTGCGCAAGCGCTCCAGCAGGTCCGATAAAATTCAGTTTTTACCGAACGGACCCGCCCGTCTGTTCCAGCAAACCACTTCTGCGGACCGGCCAGGGCACGCGCGCACGCGTGGTACGGGTTCCGGATCGCGATGGCCTGGCGGCGCAAGGCAGTAATCGCGGCAGGTAGCGGCGCCGATGGACCGGCTCCGGCCGGGGGACCGTGCGAATCCTGTGAGCGGCCCGCTCACGCGGCCAGCGCGGCAGCCGCGCCGAGAGCGCTGTCGTACACGACGGTGGTCTCGTGCGCGATCCGGTCCCAGGAGTAGCGCGACCGCGCCCGGTCAGCCGCCGCCACGCCGAACGCCTCGAGGAGCATCGGGTGGGCGAGCACCTGCCTGAGCCGCTGCGCGAGCAGCGCCGGGCGGCCGGGCGGCACCATGATGCCGGTCGTCCCGTCGACCACCGCGTCCGCCTGCGCGCCCACGGCGGTCGCGACAACGGGGGTGCCGCAGGCCATCGCCTCCACGCACGCCGTCCCGGACGGGTCGAAACCGGACATGGACAGGAACAGGTCGGCGGACCGCAGCAGCGGCGGCAGGGCGCTCCGGCGGAGCTGGCCGGTGAACAGCACCCGGCCGGTGACGTCGAGAGTCTCGGCGAGCGCGGCCAGCCGGTGGTACTCCGGGTCGGCGGGCAGCTCGGCACGGTCCGGGCCGCCTGCGATGATCAGTTCCGCGCCGGGCACGAGGGACAGGGCGCGCAGCAGCGTCACGAGCGACTCGTGCTCGTACTCGCGCAGCCCGGTCACGGTGACCAGCCGGCGCCGGCCGCCGCGGCTCGCCACCGGGCCCTCCGGCGCGAACTCGTCGGTGTCCACGCCGCACGGGACCACGGTGATCGACCGGCGCGGGACACCGAGCCTGGTCAGGTCGGATTCCTCGGCCGAGCTGCCGGCCAGGACCGCGGTCACGCTGCGTCCGATCGCCGGTTCCAGCCTGATCCGCTCGCAGCCGGCGGTGCTCGGGATTACCCCGTGCCGCCGTTCCGCGACGCCAAGGGAGTCGAAGGACTGCACAACGGGGATCCGCAGGTCTCGTGCCGCCGCCAGCGCAGCCAGTCCGCTCGTCCAGCGCAGCGCGTGCACAACGTCGGGGCGCTCGCAACGCCACCGTTCGCACAGCGGGCCGCTGAACGCGGGGACGCCGGCCAGCAGGTCCTGGTCGTCCAGCTTCCCGCCGATGCCGATGTACTCGACCCGGACTCGCGGGTGCGGCGCGGACCGGTCTAGCCGGCCGGCGCCGGCCTTGCCTGTGTACACGGTCACCCGATGACCCTTGCGTGCCAGGTGCTGGCTCAGCTCGCGCAGCCGGATGCCGTCGCCCGCCTGGCTCGCGCCCTCGGTGGGGAGCGGCGTCGCGTGCTGCGCTACCAGGGCGATCTTCACGGATAGCCTCCTCATCGGCCGGATCGCCCGCATGGCGTGCCGTCGGAGGCCGGAATGCCCTAGAAAAAAAGTGGCCGCGCGAGCACGCACGCCATGAAGGCGTGGAACGTGCCTGCGTCGTAGGCACCACTGACGGGCATGATATCCGGGTGGTGGCGGTGCTAAACCCGGGCGGACCGGATTTATCCGGCGGTACCTGTCTATCCGGCAGTGGCCTCGCGCACCGTGGCATAGACGGGGATGAGCTGGTCGGCCGCCGTCAGCCGCAGCATCTTCGCCACTGGCTCGCGGGGAGACGCGAGTGCCAGCACGCCGCCGTGGCGGTCCATCGTCCGGTTCGCGCGCAAGATGACGTGCAGCGCGGAGGAATCCATGAAACGCAGGCCGCCCAGATCGATGATCAGCGTGCGGGGCTGCTTGGCAACCTCCGCCTCGATCACCTCGCGAAGAGTGTCGCAGTTGGTCACGTCAGCCTCGCCGGCGAGCTCGAGCAGCGTGTAGGGCTCGCTGCCTGACTCCACCGTCGCGACAGACGTCGTGAGCAGGTCCACACCCGTGTTTTACCACAGGAACGCGGCACTGGGCGCTGGTCAGCCGTCCGCCGGCGCGGGGTCAATCGCCATGTGCATGCGCACGGTGGTGCCAGTGTCGTCTGACCGCAGTTCTACCAGGTCACAGACCTGATGGACGAGCCAGAGGCCATGGCCGCCGAGCGCGTCGGCAGCGGGCCGCCGCCGCCCGGCCAGCGGGTCCGTGATCGTGCCCGTGTCGTGTACCTCGCAGACGATCTCGGCCTGGTCGTGCCAGATCGTCAGGGTGCCGTGGGAGTCGGTGTGCCGCAGCGTGTTGGCGGCAACCTCGCTCACCGCGAGCACAAGGTCGTTAGCACGGGATTCGGTGAGCCCCGCGTCCCTGGCGTGCTTCAGCACCAGGGCCCGGACCTGCGACAGATCCGAGCGATACGTATGGATCATGGCATCGTGAGGCGGCGCGAGCAGCGGAAGGCTGCAACTGGACGGTATCTGGAACGGTACGGCATACCAGGGACTCGCGCCCTGGCGGCCGCGTGAAAGCAGCAGCGGATGGGTTCGCCTGGCGTCGGCGATGACAGCGGTACCGAGGATCGCGGTGTCATACGGGCACAGGATGTCGGCGTCCGCGTCCGCGAACGCGAGGTTGATGAGCGCCTCGTGCCTGGTGGCCTCTCGCAGCGCGGCGGCGCTGCGAGAGGCCCATATCGGTTCGCCCACATACCGGACATGCCGCCCGGCGTGCTGGTCGGTGAACGCGCGCACCCGGGGAATGATCCAGGCCGGGTTACGCCCCAGCTCCGTCATGTCCTCGAACTCGGCGCGCCCCGCGTCCGCGCCGAGCGCGTCACGCAGGAGGCCGAGCCTGGCTGCCGGAACCGCGACGAAGACGGGCTCGCCATTGGCCAGCCCGTCGCGCAGGAATCCGGATACCGTCACCGCGTAATCGGCCTCGGACCGGTAGAAGAAGCCGACGTGCCGCAAGGCGCCGGCTCCGGTCAGCGAGTCAGCCACGCCCCACCTCCGCACGGTGAGCGGACCGGCGCGCACGCGCAACCCGTACTCCTGCCACGGTGCTGCGCTTTACCCCCGTATGTGCGGCTGAAACCGCGACGGCACGCGGATCAGCCCGGTTTCGGCTGCCACCCCGGTACAGACGGCGGATATGCCACGTCCCCGGTGCTGACCTGTCTTCAGCGAAAGCAGATGCCGTCGCCACCCATCGGCTGTCCCGCCCGGGTGGTACCGTGCTTGCAGCGCGGCGACGGGGACCTTGCGGCGCAGGGGCGGGGACCTGCAGTGTGCCGACTGGGAGGCGGTGACCCTTGGCTGCCAGCCGTGAGGAATTGCCGGGCGCCCCCGTCGGCCCGGAGCCGTCACGGGCGGCCATCGGCTCAGCGCTGCCAGGGGCGGACCCGGCGGTGCTCGGACTGCTCGACCAGATTGCGGAATCCGTCCTTGTCGCCCGTCCGGTCCGGGATCCCGGCGGCACGCTGACGGACTTCGACATCGTGCACCTCAGCCCCGGCTACATCTGCCCCGCGGGCCAATCTGCCGCCGAGATCGCCGGCCGGACCCTGCTCGAGGCCTACCCGCACAGCGCGTCGGGTGACGGCTTGTTCGCGCGGGCGGCGCGGGTGCTCGCCGACGGCCGTCCGCAGCGCGTGACCGGGCCGGTCGGGATGCCGCGGACAGGGCCGCTGACCGGAAAGATTGACCAGGCGGCCATCGCGGACCTGCGCGCCGCGCCGCATGAGGGGTACGTGGTCTTCACCTGGCGGGCCAGGTCGGCCGGCGAGGACAGCCGGCTCGCCGAACTGCTCGGCCACGTGCAGCGGCTAGGCAGGCTCGGCGGCTGGGACGAGGACTTCACCACCGGAACCGTCCGCTGGACCGACGCGGCGTTCGCCGTCTTCGGCCTGTCCCCAGCGGAAAGGCCGGTCTCCCTGTCCGACCTGCACGGCTACGTCGTCGCCGCCGACCGTCCGCTGCTGCGCCGCTTCCGGCAGTCGCTGCTGCGGCAGCGGGAGCCGGCCGCCGCCCTGTTCCGCATCGTCCGCCCGGAGGACGGGGCCGTCAGGCAGATCCGGGTCTTCGCAGAGCCGGTGCTCGCGCACGGCGACGTGGTGGCGCTGCGCGGCGCCTTCCAGGACGTGTCCGCGCTTTACCGTACCCAGGTCGCGCTCGCCGCCACTCGCGACCAGCTCGCCGACAGCGAGCAGCGTGCCGCCGAAGAGCACGAGCTGGCGATCCGGCTGCAGCGCGCGATCATGCCGTCGGGAACGAGCACCGGGGAGACGGCGGGCGTCGACATCGCGGTCAGGTACCGCCCGGCCCAGGCCGGCTACCTGGTCGCGGGCGACTGGTACGACGTTCTCGAACTGCCCGGCGGCGATCTGCTGCTGGTAGTCGGGGATATCGCAGGGCACGGCATCGAGGCGGTGACAGGCATGGTCGCGGCCCGCAACGCGCTGCGCGGGCTTGCCGCGACGGGAGCTGAACCCCATGAGCTCCTTGTCCGGCTGAACTTCGCGGCCTGCCTGTTCACCGAGGGCTTCACCGGAACCGTGATCTGCGGGCGGTTCGACCCGCGCACGCGCGAGTTCCGCTGGGCAAGGGCGGGGCACCTGCCGCCGGTCCTCGTGCGCGGCGGCGTCGCCGCCGTCCAGCCGCTGCCCGAGGGGATGCTGGTCGGCGTGGAGATGGACGCCGAGTTCGAGCAGGTCACCCTCCAGCTGCGCAGCGGGGACATCCTGCTGCTGTACACAGACGGGCTGATCGAGCGGCGCGCCGCCTCGATCAGCGACGCTCTCGCCGAGTTCGCGGCCGCCGCGGTCCCGTCCGGCCCGGACCTGGACAGCTACGCGGCGCGGATCCTGGCGAGCGCCGGCTCCGACACCGGCGACGACGCCTGCCTGCTCGCGGTCCGCATCCGCTGACGACCTCCTCGCTGTCGCGCGACTGGCGCGAGCGCGTGGCGGGTGGCCGTGTGTAGCGCCTTGGCCGGCGCACTGTTAGCCTCGCACATGAGGATCTCCGGGGGAGGCGTCTGATGGAGGCTGGGCTAGGAGGCCAGGGTGCGGCGGGGCGGCTGCGAGCGGCCGACACCGACCGCGAGCAGGCGGTGGCGCTGCTGCAGGCCGCGTTCGCGGAGGGCCGGCTGACGAGGGAAGAGTTCGGGGAGCGGGTTGGCGGTGCGCTCACGGCGCGTACTTACGCCGACCTGGCCGCGGTGACGGCCGACATCCCGGCCGGCATCCCGGCCGGGGCGGTGGCCGCGCCGCAGCGCGCAGCAGGGCCAGCGAGAAGCCGGCACCGTCCCGGCCGCCGGGCGGTGACCGGCACCTGGACGCTGGTCCTGGGGGCGGTCATGATGACGGACGCCGCGCTGACCGGCAGCGCGGCGGGTCCGGCGGCGAACTTGTTCTACGTGCTGTTCATCATGGCGTTCCTGGTCGCGTTCGTCTCCTGGCTCTGCGCGATCTCGGCGCACCGCGGCGACGCGGCCAGCGGGCAGCCGCCAGCGCCAGACCGCCCCAGCGTGGCCGCTGGGCAGGCGGCTGCCTGCGCCGGACAGCCCGCGAAGGACAGCCAGGACGGGGACGGCACGGCACAGGCCACCCGAGGTCACCCCGCGCGCAGGCTCTCGCCCGAGCCGAGGCCACTAGTTGACTGGCGGCGGGTCGGCCTGGCCAGCCACTGACCCGCCAGCGGGATGCCGCAGATCCCTGGCATGCCTGGCCACCCCAGAATCGGAGCGCGCGCCGGGGCGTCGCCTTCAGCGCACGCGCACGGATCTGGCTGTGCACCTGCCGCGGGTCCGGTGGATCGGTGATCGGGGAACTCGCGCGGGAGCGCCTGGGCTTCGAACGCCTCCGCCCCGGGCAGCTGGCCGCGGTCGAGGCACTGGTGGCCGACCGCGACGTGCTGGCCGTGCTGCCGACCGGGGGCGGGAAGTCGGCGATATACGAGCTGGCGGGGATGCTGCGAGACGGCCCGACCGTCGTCGTCTCGCCGCTGATCGCGCTGCAGGACGACCAGCTCGCCCACCTGCACTCGGCTGGATTGCGGGCGATCGTCCTGAACTCCGAGCAGTCGGCGGGTGCGCGCGCGGCGGCATTGCTGGCTTCCTGCGATTCCGATACGTTCGCGTTCCTCTCACCCGAGCAGCTGGCGAACCAGGAGACCCGCACGGTGCTGCGCCGCGCACGGCCGGGGCTGCTCGCCGTCGACGAGGCGCACCTCATCAGCCAGTGGGGCCGCGACTTCCGCCCTGATTACATGCTGCTGGGAGCGCAGGCCGAGGCGATCGGGGCACCGGTCCGCCTGGCCCTGACAGCCACCGCCGCGCCGCCGGTGCGGCACGAAATCGTACGGCGGCTTGGCCTGCGCGATCCCGTGGCGGTGATCGGCGACTTCGACCGGCCGAACGTCCACCTGGCAGTGCACCGCGTCCGCACTGCTGGTGACAAGCAGCGCGAGCTGATGCGGGTAGTAGCAGAGCTCGAGGGCCCGGGCATTGTCTACGCGGCGACCCGCGCCAGCGCGCAGACGGCACATGACACGCTCGCCTCGGCAGGCGAGCAGGTGACGCTCTTCCACGCCGGGTTGCCCGCCCGCCTGCGGCACGACGCGATGACGGCGTTCCTGGACGGCCCGGCCCGCATCATCGCGGCCACGGTCGCGTTCGGCATGGGGATCGACAAGCCCGACGTGCGCTGGATCGTGCACGTCGACCCGCCCCCTTCGCTCGACGCGTACTACCAGGAGTTCGGGCGCGCCGGTCGCGACGGCGAGCCGTCGCGGGCGCGGCTGCTCTACCGGTACGAGGACTTCGAGACGGCACGTCACCTGACCGCTCGCGGCGTTTCCGGCGCGGCGGTGCAGCAGGCCGCGGCCGTGCTCGCGGGCGGGGAG